>CACZSA010000266.1 GCA_902783705.1 uncultured Ruminococcus sp. | reverse complement strand
CGGTATACCTTCCTTTATGGGGGATTTATCCATTTTATGACCTTTTTCCTCTTTCTCCTGTTTTCCTATTGACTGTGTCAAAAAAATCCGATATAATAGAATCGCGGAAAAATAGGGGAACCCCGCGATTTATGCGGCTTCACAGGAGGGAACGAGCATGCATTTTCTTGAACTTGTCAGGCGCGGCTATACCGGCGAAACGGTCTCCAAGAACGACTGGGACATGGACAACATCGTCATGAACGTCATCGACGTCGTGGAGGATTTCGAGCTCGAGCGCGAAGACGACGCGCTTCTGCTGCACGACCGGGATATGGCCCGCGCCTATTTCGACGCCGGCGTGGAGCTTCTCTTCCGCGCGGGTGTCTATAATCAGTCCACCGGGCGGGTGATCCGCTTTACGAAGGAGGAGATCCTCGAGGCCGCCGCGGCGATGCCGAAGTCCGTGACCGTCGGACGGGGAGAGGACACCTATACCTTCGTCCCGCGCTCCCCGGATTCCACCGTGCTGCCCGGCGTCGTGGCGGGGAACCCCGGATGCCCGATGACGGAGGAGCTGTTCCAGAAGACGGTGACCTCCTGGGCGAAGGAACCCGTCGTCGACATGGTGACCTGCGGCTCGATCGTCGAGGTGGACGGATACGACGTGGTCCGCGCCTCTCCGTCCGAGGTGATCGCGCTCCGGCGGGAACTGAAATATCTCAACGAGATCTGCGCGAAGGTCGGGCGGCCCGGCATCGGTCGGCTGGCGGCGGAGAGCAGCGTCTCGGAGATCGGCGATCTCGCGGCAATGGCTCCCGGCGGCTTCCAGCCCGGCGACGCGCATCTCATCGCGCTCAACAACGAGCTGATCATCAACAACGACAACCTCATCCGCGTCGCGAACGCCATGGACACGCCCGTGCTCAACGCCTCCCTCGCCTGCGTCATGGTGGGCGGACTCGCGGGAGGAGCGGCGGGGGCGGCGGTCTGCATGATCGCGTCCCTCCTCGCGGACTCCCTGATCGGGCGGGCGGACTATCACCTCTGCCATCCGATCCACATCAAGCACATCGCCACCTCCACGCCCGAATGCATGTGGCTGTCGAGCACGGTCTGCCAGGCCTTCGACGCAGCCGCGCCTGCCGTCATCGTCTGCGACATTTACCCGAAGAGCGGCGCGGGCACGAAGGAGCTGCTCTACGAAGTCGCGGCGAACGCGCTGGCGATCACGGTTTCCGGCGGGCATCTCGAGGGCGTCGGATCCTGCGACGGTCTGAAGCCCAACTGCTCCGGACTCGAAGCCCGTCTCATGGGCGAGGTCGGAAAGGCTGCGGCGGCGCAGGGACTGACGCGCGCGGAGGCCGAACCGATCATCCGGACGCTCTCTGGAAAGTACGCGCATATCTTCGCCTCCGGCAACGAGGGCCTGTCCTTCGACGAGGTCTACGGCGAGGACGGAGAGCCCCGTGAATTCTGGCTTTCGATGTACCGCGAGGTATGCGAAGAGCTGAGAGCGCTCGGCATCCGTCTGTGAGCTGACATCATTCCGTTATCCCCGGACGGAGGGTCCGTCCGAAAAAATCATATCATCAGGGGGAAACAGTTTTGGAAACCAGGAAAAAGAGCCTGATCCCGTTCTTTACCAGGGGGGACGTAGGCGGGTTGACGTATATGATTGCCAACAATATCGTCAACTACATCATCATCATCGCGACCCTTGAAGGCTTCGGATGGCCGTCAGAGATCATCTTCGGACGCGTCATTCCGGGCCTGTCCATCGGTCTTCTGTGCGGCGGCCTGTACTATGCCTGGATGGCATGGAAGCTCTCCGCCAAGCTCGGCACGCCGAACGTGACTGCATTGCCCTCCGGCATCTCGACCCCGGCGATGTTCGTCATCCTCTTCGGCGTCATCAGCCCGATCCACTATGCGATCGGCGATCCCGAGACCGAATGGGCGGCGGCGACGGCTGCCTGCTTCATCGGCGGATTTGTCGAATTCCTCGGCGGCTTCATCGGTCCGTGGGTCAAGAAGCATCTGCCCCGCGCGGCGCTCCTCGGCACCGTCGCCGGCATCGGCTTCATCTGGATGGCGACGCAGGGCGTCTTCGACGTCTTCGGCGATCCGATCGTCGGCCTGCCCATTCTGGCGGTCGCGATGCTCGGACTGTTCGCGGGATATCTGTTCCCGAAAAAGATCTCTCCCTTTATGGTGGCGATCGTGGGCGGCATCGTGTATGCTTTCTGCCTCGGACGCACCACGTTTGATTTCACGCAGGTTGGCTTTTATTTCCCGAATCCGGTCAACACGATCCAGGCGCTCATCAACGGCTTCGCCTATGTGGCTCCCTATCTGACGGTGGTCATCCCCGTTGAGATCTACAACTTCATCGAGACGATGGACAACGTCGAATCCGCTAATGCCGCGGGCGATTCCTACAGCGTGCGCGAGGCGCAGTTCGCGGACGGCATCTGCACGATGATCTCCTCGCTCTTCGGCGGCGTCGTGCCCAACACCGTCTGGCTCGGGCATCCCGGCCTGAAGAAGACAAACGCGGGCGCGGGCTACAGCTGGATCAGCGGCGTGGTTCTCGGTCTCGCGGGCATCTTCGGTCTCTTCACGGTGCTCGATGATCTCGTTCCTCCGGCAGTCGCGGCGATCACCTTCCTCTGGTGCGCGGTCATCATGGTTGCCCAGGCGTTCAAGGAATGCAAGCCGAAGCATTACGCGGCCATCGCCATCGCCATGGTCCCCTCCATCGCGGACTACCTCTTCACGCAGGTCGAAGCCGCGCTGGCAACCGGATCCATGATGGAAGGTGGCTGGGGCATCTGGTCTGAAACGCTCGAAAGCGGCCTCAAGGGCTTCTCCGACGAGGTCTCCGAGCTTCTGATCGTCAACGGCGCGATGTGGAACGGCGTTCCGGCGGTCAAGTCCGGCGCGATCATCATCGGCATCCTCCTCGGTTCCATGTGCGTCTTCATGATCGAGCGGAAGCTGAGAAGCGCGTCCCTGATCGCTCTCTCCGGCGCGGTCCTGTCCTTCTTCGGTTTCATCCACAACGCCGAGCTGGGCATTTATCCGACCTCTCCCTTCATGATCGGCTGGATCATCGTCGCGGCGATCCTCTTCCTTCTGAGCTTCGGCGAGGGCAAGTGGTTCAAGGCGCAGGACGACTTCGAATACGTATAATCCGCACATACGCAGATCGCCCATATCTCCCTCTCTGTCCGAAATAACGCTTGATTCCGGGTACGGAATGTGGTATAATAAAGCAAATCATCCGCGCACCTGACCGCCGATCGGTGGAGCATACGGCTGGCGTGAACAACAGAACGGGGAGACATTATGAACAGTACATACGGATGCGAGGTGGCGCTGTTGTCCGTGACCGATACGGAATATAAAGCGGTCCTTCACATGCACGACTGGGAATCCTTCCGGATGCCCGGAGACGAGCAGCCCTATGAGCGTGCGTCCTTCGCGCGGGGCGGGCGGGAATACCGGCTGATCCATGCGAAGATCGGCGAGATGGGGATGACCGCCGCGTCTTCCTGTGCCATGAAGATCATCTGCACCTTCCATCCGCGGTATATCATCATGGTGGGGATCGCGGCGGGCGTCGCACTTTCGACCGTGGCGGAGCAGATCTACGGGGACGTGATCGTGCCCGATGTGGTCTGGAACTACGCCGTCGGGAAATTCGTGAATCCGGAAGCCGCGTACATCACCTTCGGCGACGTGGGATTCCTTCCGCGGTCTACGAGCGTCACCGTGCCCGAGAAGGTGCTCAGGTATGTACGGGAAGCCGTTGCTTCGGAGGAGAATCAATGCCACGTGCTGGTCGGACCCATGGCCTGCGGAAGTACGGTCGTCGCGAACCGCGCGGTGCTGGAAAAGCAGGTGCACTCCCAGTTCAAGGACACGATGGGGCTGGACATGGAGTCCTATGCGGTGGTCTATGCCGCCATTCACGGCCCGTCCCCGCGGCCTCTTCCGCTGATCGTGAAGAGCGTCTGCGATTACGCGAACAGCGAAAAATCGGATCAGTATCAGAAATTCGCGGCTTATACGAGTTGTGAATTCGCAAAGCTGCTCTACGAACGCTTCCTGCCCCTCGAAGACGACGAGGACTGACGGCGTCCGAAAATCGTACAGAAACACAAAAGCGGTTTACGGGAAATCTCCGGTAAGCCGCTTTTTTGCTGTGCAGATTATTTTGTTCGGATCCTAACCTCCCGCCCGGATTAACCCATACGGGAGAAAACAGAAGAATAAACGAGAAAACAAGGGAAATTTACAGAAAGCCCTTGATTTTTTGTTGAAGTATGGTATAATTAGTATATACTTTGGAATAAAGTTGAGAAAGCAAGGGGCATAAATATGCTGGATAAAAACGTAAAGGTTCCCCTCCCGGAACACGGGATCG
>CACZSA010000265.1 GCA_902783705.1 uncultured Ruminococcus sp. | reverse complement strand
CATGTCGACGGATTGGAACCGGATGCCGCGCTCCTTGAACCAGCGTTCGGCCTTCCGGGTGTCCGCGCTCTTTTTGGTGCCGAAAATTTGAATGTTCATCTCCGCCTCCATGCGTGTTTTTTCTTTTCATAGTGTACAACAAAACGGCGGATTTGTCAAGCGATGCAGCGCGCTCTTGTGCAGATTGGACCGATTTTTGCGAAAAACTTTCAATTCCCATTGCAAAACCGCCAAAAATATGGTATATTGAAGGGGACGTAAGCATGAACCGATCAGATGAACAGGAGGACTTTCATGAAAAAAGCGATTTCCCTGATCCTCGCGGCGATGCTGCTTCTGCCGCTCTTTGCCGCCTGCTCCGAGACCCCGGCGAACGATCCCTCGGCATCCTCGAATCCGACCGCCGCGTCCGACGATGTTCAGGCGGAACCTGCCGAAGACGTCCCTGAGACCAAGCTCAAGGACAATCTTCCCGCCGATCTCTCCTTCGGCGGCGCGGACGTACGGTTCGCGCACATGAGCGGGAAGGAGCGCACGCAGGAGATCTACGTGGAGGAGGATGACGGCGACGCGCTGAACTCCGCCATCTACGCCCGCAATCTGAAGGTGGAGGACCGCCTTGATCTCACGATCGTCTCCGTTCCCGCGGACGACACGCAGGCGCTTCTCCGCCGGACCGCGCAGTCCGGATCGGACGACTTCGATCTCTGCGCCGCGTATCAGTATTACGCGATGGGCATGGCGACCGAGGGCATCCTCCGGAACTGGAATGACTTCCAGTACGTGGACACCTCGAAGCCGTGGTGGGCCGCGCAGTTCACCGAGGCCTGCACTATCGGCGGCGAGCGGCTGTACTTCCTCACCGGGGACGCGGCTCTGACCATGCTCCGCAACATGGCGACCATGTACGTGAACAATACGATCTACACCCAGTATTTCGGGCAGATCTCCGATCTGTATTCCGTCGTCCTCGAGGGCGGCTGGACCTTCGATAAGATGTCCGAGTACTGCGAGAACGTCTATACGGACGTCAACGGCGACGGAAGCGCGGACGGGGGCGATATCTACGGCTACGGCACCACGACCCTGTCCATGCTCGACTACTCCGTGGCGGGCGCGGGCCTGCGCTGGTGCGAATACGACACGGACGGCTATCCGTACGTGACGATCAACAACGAGCGCACGGTCAATTTCGTCGAGAAGCTCTACCACCTGCTGTACGAGAACATCGGCTCCTACATCGCGGCTCCCTCCGTCGAGGGCGAAGCGGATCTTGTCAACAAGTTCAAGTCCGACACGCTCATGTTCCTGCCGTTCCGCGCGGATATCTCCGAGCGTCTCCGCGATATGGAATCCGACTACGCGATCGTCCCGCTTCCGAAGTATGACGAGGCGCAGGCGGAGTACAGCACGGGCGTGCACGACTCCGTGTCCGTCTTCTGCGTCCCGATCACCAATCTGACGAACGCGGACATGACCGGGGCGTTCATGGAAGCCTTCGCCTCCGAGAGCTACCGCGGCGTGACGGACGTGTATTTTGAAACCCTTCTGAAGGAGAAATTCGCCCGCGATGCGGTGACGGCGGAGATTTTCGACATCATCAAGAACGGCGTGTACTTCGATTTCGTCCTGCTGCACTCGAGCTCCATCGGCGATATCGGGCACATGATCCGCGACGTCATCTCGGCGAAATCCTCCGACTTCGCGTCTACCTATGCCAAGAAGGAGAAGGTCGTCAACAAGCAGCTCGGCAAGCTGATCGAAGCATACAAGAACGTCGGCTGACGCTCTCCATTATCAATTTACCGGGGGAGGACGGAACACCATGAAGAAAAACAAAATCGCCGTCGCGGGAAACATCCTCGTCGACCATCTCTATCCCATCGCGGGCTGGCCTGAGCGCGGTCAGCTCACCACCATCCTCGACGGCATCGGACAGTCGGTCGGCGGCGCGGTCTGCAACGTCGGCATCGACCTCAAGCGCCTCCTGCCGGACACCCAGATCGCCGCGCTCGGACTGGTCGGGGAGGATGAAGCCGGGGACTTCGCTCTCCGGGAAATGGAGCGCGAGGGCGTCGACGTCTCACTCGTCGGGCGTCAGGGCGTCACGTCCTTCACCGCCGTCATGAGCGATACCGTCAGCCGGGAGCGCACCTTCTTCCAGTACCGCGGCGCGAACGCCCTGTTCTCGGAGGATTCGATCCCGTGGGACGCGCTCGACTGCGATATCCTCCACGTCGCCTACATCCTGCTCCTCGACGCCCTTGACGCGGAGGATGCGGAATACGGCACGAAGCTCGCCCGCCTGCTCTGTCACGCAAAGGAGCGCGGCATCCGCACGTCGGTCGACGTCGTGAGCGAGACGGGGGAGCGTTTCCGCCGCATCGTCCCGCCCGCGCTCCGGTATGCCGATTTCTGCGTCATCAACGAAATCGAAGCCGGACGGACCACCGGGATCGAACTGCGCGCGGCGGACGGATCCCTCAGGACGGAGAACATCCGGCCCTGCCTGAAAGCGCTCTTCGGGCTGGGCGTCGGGGAATGGGCGGTGATCCACTGTCCCGAAGGCGGCTTCGGCATGGACCGCGCGGGTACTTTCGCCTCCTACGGGCAGATCCCGACACCGGAGGGCTACATCCGCGGAAAGGTCGGCGCGGGGGATGCGTTCTGCGCGGGCGTGCTGGCGGCGGCGCACCGGGGCATGACCCTTGCGGAAGCGCTCAAGCTCGGCAACGCGGCGGCGACGGTTTCGCTGAACGCGCCGGGCGCGACCGAGGCCATGCGGACGGCGGAGGAATGCCTCTCGATCACCGATGCCTTCGGCGAGGCCGTCTGTGTCCGGATCCCCGGGGAAGAGGAGGCGGCGAAGTGAAGCGGGCAGTTATCGTCGGCGCGGGCAACATCGGCCGCGGATTCATCGGTCAGCTCTTCTCCGAGGCGGGGTGGGAGGTCGTCTATCTCGACGTCTCCGCGCCCGTTGTGGATGCTCTGAACGTGGCGGGGGAATATCCCCTCGAGATCGTCTCGAACCGGGGGAGCGTGCGCAGAATCATCGCCCCGGTCCGCGCGGTGAATGGAAACGATCACGAAGCGGCGGCGCGGACAACGGCGGACGCGGACGTGTGCGTCACCTGCGTCGGCGCGAAGGCGATCAAGTACATCATCCCGAACTTCGCGGCAGGCGTCCGTCTG
>CACZSA010000264.1 GCA_902783705.1 uncultured Ruminococcus sp. | reverse complement strand
TCGCTCACGCCATTCTGCACAATTTGCACGTGTCAGCCCTTTTGACTTCGTCAAGATGAAGGTGCTATGCGTAAGTATCAGGATTGGAACGTACACATACCCGCTGCACCTTCATTGAGTAAAGGTCTGACACGTTCCGCTGTATTCTCGGCGTTGAGCGTATCTCAAAACTATCCGCACAACTAACTTGGTGCGGCCCCTGTAATCCTTGTATGACACACGCTTAGCCTTCATTGAACGGAGCTTCCGAATCATACATGAGGTTGTACCTGAGGGGGTAGAGGAGGAATCCAAAGGAGGGGGAGGCGCTCCTCCCTCTCCTCTGGGGCCGGGAAAGTCCAGAGAGGGCCCGACCCGAGGGTCCTCTCTGGTCCCGTCCGGAAGGACAAAAAAACAATGGATCTGCAAGATCCATCATCCGCAAGCGTCAGCGCGCAGGACGCCAGAGTACAGCACGGCGCGCGCTTCGCAGAACCTCTCCGGAGGACTCCGCGCGCGCCTCTTTTTCTTTCATTTTTCCGCTTCCTCTTGACATTTTCGCACTTTCGTGCTTTAATATATAGTGATCAATTATGTTCCCTTCTCCGCCGCGGGCGCGCCTTTCGCGCCTTTCGGCGGACGGGATTTCCGGGAGGTATCTCATGTCCGTAAAGCAGCTCTCCGTTTTCGCCGAAAACAAAAACGGCTCCATCTATGAAATCTCGAAGACCCTCAGCGACAACAACATCAATATCCGCGCGTTCTCCATCGCCGATACGCAGAATTACGGCATCCTCCGCCTCATTGTGGACGATCCCCGCGCCGCCGCGCTTGCTCTCTCCTCCGAGGGCCGCATCGTGAGCGTCACCGACGTCGTCGGCGTCCAGATCCCCGATGAAAAGGGCGGCCTCACCGAGCTTCTCCGCATCCTCGCCGAGGCGGAAGTCGCGGTCGAATACCTCTATGCCTTCGTCGCGTCGCAGGCCGATCACGCCTACGTCGTCCTCCGCGTCGAGGACAACGCGAAGACCGAGGAGCTCCTCGTCGCGGCGGGCTTCGTCCTCTGCACCGACGAGCTTCTGAAACAGGCCTGACATGCCGAACCCGCGCGTCGTCCACGGCTCCTTTCCCGCCCTGCGGGAGCGGCGGGAGCGGCTCATCGGACTCTTCTATTTCCTCTGGCTCGGCGAACACGGACGCGGAAAGCCCTTCGACATCTCCGCCATCACCGCCGCCCACCCCGACGCCGGAGCGCACCCGGAGGCCCCGTACTGGGGTTCCGTCGGGACGTATCATCACTGGGGCGAGCCCTTCTACGGCTACTATTACTCCGACGACGAGTGGGTCGTCCGCCGCCACGTCAAGCTCATTCTGCAGGCGGGCGTCGACTTCCTCTTCTTCGACACCACCAATGCCGTTATCTACGAGGAGAACGCAAAGCGCGTGATGCGCGTCCTCGCGGAGTATCATGCCGCCGGGTGGGAGATCCCGCGCGTCATGTTCTATACCAACACCCGCTCCGGCGAGACCGTCCAGCGTATCTACGAGGCGATCTACAAGCCCGGCTTCTGCCCCGAGACCTGGTTCCGGCGCAAGGATAAGCCGACGATCATCGCCGTGCCGGAGGAGTGCTCTCCCGAGTGCCGCGCATTCTTCGACATCCGCCTCTCCCAATGGCCGAACGAGGCGGACAAGGCGGGCGGCTGGCCCTGGATGGACTTCACCCGGCCCCAGCGCGTCTTCCCGACGCTCGACGGCACACCGGAGTGCATCAACGTCTCCGTCGCGCAGCATCCGCAGATCCGCTTCGGCGACTCCGTCCTCTACGGCGAGACGACCAACCGCGGACGCGCCTACCACGACGGGGCGAACGATCCCGCCCCCGGCGCATGGACGCGGTGCTATAACTTCATTGAACAGTTCGAGCGCGCGCTGGAGGCCGACGTACCGGTCACGCTCGTCACCGGATGGAACGAGTGGATCGCGGGACGCTGGCAGGGCACGCCGGAACGCCCGATCATGTTCGTCGACTGCGCGAACTATGAGTACAGCCGCGATATCGAAATGATGCGCGGCGGCTATTTCGACAATTATTACAAAACCCTCTGCGAATACGCGGCGATGCTCAAGGGACAGGCGCCCGAGACCGCGCTCGCGGACGGACAGGGGGCGCATTTCCGCGGCTATCCCGACGGGACCTTCCCCCGGGACGCCGAGGGCTACGGCACGCGCTATGTCAACCGCACGGGCCGCTACGGCATCCGCTCGGTCGACGTGCGGCGGCAGAAGGACGGCCTTGTCTTCACGCTCCGCGCGGACCGTCCGATCGACCCGGGCGACACGGGCGGGACCTTCCTCCGTCTCTGGGCGTGGAACGCGGACGGGGAGGAGATCCCGGAATCGGCGATGACCCGCGCCGTCGGCGCACAGGAGGTCGAGGTAACCGTCCCCCTCGCCGCCGTCACGGGCGCCTCCGTGGACTTCAAGGCCGGGGACAGCCGCGAGGAGATCCGCACCCCGGAGGACTTCTACGACCACGGCGACGTCCTCCCGCTCGGCTATGCCCGCTACCGCGTCGTGCTCGCGCGAAGGAAATGAACAAAACGGAAAGAGATCAGTCAGCCGGCTGGTCTCTTTTGATTTCCGCCCCCGCCGGCTGTCCGGGGCATCCAAAACGCCTTCTGTATTTACGAATACGAATCTCAGGCTAAATCGAAGATTCAGCGTGAGATTTGTATAAACTCCCTTGACTTTTCCCGGGCAGTATTGTACAATAAACCCAAACCAATTTCTCTCCGAGGTGAACGACATGACGAAAAAACGTCTGCTTTCTCTTCTTCTGGCGGGGCTTCTGCTCTCGGCGTCCGCCTGCTCGTCCGGCGGCGCTCCCGACAATCCCGATTCGCCCGCCGCAGATGCTCCGGCTCCCTCCGGCGATGCGCAGGAGGGCGCACAGGAGCCCGCGGAAACCGCCGATCTCTTCGAGGCCTACCGCGGCATCGATCTCGGCGGCCGCACGATGAACATCTCCGTCTCGAACAACGTGACCGAAAACGGCGACGGGATGCCGACCTCCTATCCCTATATCGCGGGGCCGGAGGAGCTCACGGGCGAGGCGGTGCAGGACAACGTCTTCGAGCGGAACCACACGGTCGAGGACATGCTCAACACCACGCTCCACTACATGGAGCTGAACCTCAACTACGACGAGGTCCAGCCGTACATCACGAATCTCGTCATGTCCGGCGACACGGGGATCGACTACTACGTCAACGACCAGCTCGGCCTCCTCAACTGCGGCATGAACGGGCTCCTGCTCGATCTGAACGACGCCTCGAACTTCGGGAAGGACTGGTTCGACTTCGACTGCGGCGCGTACTATTCCGAATACATGAAGGGCCTCTCCCTCGGGAACAAGCGCTTCATCATGACGGGCGACTACTTCATCGACACCCTCCGCGCCGGACACGTCCTCTATCTGAACAAGAACATCGCCCGGGACGTCCTCGGCTCCCCGGACGCGGTGTATGAGATGGTCCTCGACGGCAGCTGGACCCTCGACCGCTTCGTCTCGATCGTCGAGCAGGCCTATGAGGACCTCAACGGCGACAGCCAGGGCGACGACGAGGACCGCTACGGCCTCGCCGGTCACTGCAAGGGCTGGGCCGCGCCGTACTACGCGTTCTACTACTCCACCGACTCCCACGTCGTCGACTTCGACGCGGATGGGATGCCGTTCATCAACGCGGCGAACGTCGGCCGCATGAGCAAGGCGGCGGAATACCTGATCTCCCTCGACAAGTCCGCCGGCATGTACAAGACCTCCTCCGTCGCGGATTCGCTCAAGAAATTCGTGAACGGCGGCGCGATGTTCTCGATGTTCTCCAAGGTCGGCGACATGGAGCAGAACTCCATCCGCGACTTCGACGGCATGGGCGTCGTGCCCTATCCGAAGCTCGACGACACGCAGGTGGCCTACCGCACGCTCGTGCACGACACGGCGGAGATGGGCGCGGTCCCGATCACAACGACGGGCGAGGCGGCGACGGCGGTCTCCGCGGTGGTGCAGGTGCTGGCGGTCCACGCGCACGAGCATCTTCTGAAGGACTACTACGAGGTGGCGCTGAAATCGAAGTACGCGCAGGACAAGTACTCCGCCGTGATGCTCGACACAGTCGTCGCCGGGATCTCCGCGCCGTTCGAGTTCGCGTATGAGCTCGGCTTCGGCTCGGATTCCTACCTCGGCAACATCACCTTCGGCCCGGTGAGCGACTCGATCGACAAGGGGACCGACATGACGGCCTCGTCCTTCGCCTCGCACGAGAAGGTGGCGAACAAGCGTCTGAAGAAGCTCATCGAAGCGTACGGATACGGAGGCTGAACATGATCCGACTGAACAAAACGCCCGGCCGCGATTTCCTCGTGCTGAACCTCTCCGATCCCCAGCTCGGGGACGGCGAATGGGACGCGGGGCATCCGAACCGGAAGATCCTCGAAGACACGGTGACCGAGCTCGTGGAGCGGGTGCACCCGGACCTCATCACCGTGAGCGGCGACCTCGCGTGGGCGGGGGACGACCGTGCCTACGACGCGCTCGCGGATTTCCTCGACACGTTCGGGGTCCCCTGGTCCCCGGTCTGGGGCAATCATGACAATCAGGGCGGACCGGAGAAGGTGGAGGCGGTGGTCTCGCGGTATCTCGCGCATCCGCTCTGCCTGTACGAGCGCGGGCCTGCGGAGCTCGGAAACGGGAATTATGTGATCCGCATCGAAGAGGACGGACGTCCGGTCTCCGCACTCCTCATGCTCGACTCGCACGACCGCGCGCCCTATGTGAACGAGGCGGGCGCGGAATCGAACGAATGGGCGAAGCTCCTCCCCGCGCAGCTCGACTGGTACCGGGCAGAGATCGCCGCGCTCGAGGCCGACGGATGCCGCGACAGCGCGATGATCCTGCACATTCCGATCTACGCGTACCGGGAGGCGTTCGCGGCGGCGTTCAAATCCGGCGTCGACCCGAAATCGGTCCTGCCGGAGGAGGCGGACGGGGACGGCTGCTGGAATCCGGGGTACGAGGGATCCTTCGGCGTGCGCTGGGAGGGGATCTGCAGCTACCCGGCGGACGAAGGGGCGTTCGAGGTGATCCGGGCGCTCGGGCACACGAAGCACATCCTCGCGGGGCACGATCACGTGAACAATTTCGTGATTCCGTGGGAGGGCGTGACGTTCATCTACAGTCTCAAGGCCGGGGCGGGATGCTACTGGGATCAGCGCCTCAACGGCGGGACGGTGCTCTCGATCGGGGAGGGCGGCGTCCGTCAGGTCCGGCACGAATACGTGCGGGTATGCTGAACGGGAAAGAAAGACGCGCGTGAGCGGGGAAAAGCTCACGCGCGGATTTTTTTGTTGCGTCTTGCGACGCTTATATTTTTTATGCCGTTTCTTTTTTCTGCGCGCTGACGCTTGCAAATATTGGGTCTTGCTGCGCGCTTACGCTTGCGGATTTGGGATCTTGCAGATCCGACGCTTTTTTGTCCTTCCGGACGGGACCTAAGAGGACCCTCGGGCCG
>CACZSA010000263.1 GCA_902783705.1 uncultured Ruminococcus sp. | reverse complement strand
TCCTCTGCATGCTCAATTCGCTCCTCACCGGAAACATCGTGCAGGCGAACGCCGCCGCGTGCGTCACGGACCGACGTCTCCTCTGCGGCGCGCTCCTCGGCGTCCTCGTGCTCGTCTCGATCCTCTTCGGCACGCGGAAGATCGAGCGGATCGCCTCGCTCGTCATCCCGCCGCTCGCCGTGTTCTATATCTCTGCCTGCCTCGCCGTGATCCTGCCGAACATGCGCCTCTTGCCGTGGATCTTCCGCACAGTCGTCCTCTCCGCGCTCTCTCCCCGTGCGGCAATGGGCGCGGCGATGGGATTCTCTCTCAGACAGGCGGTCCGCTTCGGGATCATGCGCGGGATCTTCTCGAACGAAGCCGGATGCGGAACCTCCCCGACCGCGCATGCCTCCGCCGACACCCGCTCTCCCGATCATCAGGCCTCCCTCGGCGTCGCGGAGGTCGTCTTCGATACGCTGATCCTCTGCACCCTCACCGCCCTCACGCTCCTCGTCGCCGACATCCGCTGTGGCGTGCTCCCGTGGCATGAGAGCGCGGACGCGGCGGGCGTGACGATGGAGGCGTTCGCCAGAGGAGCCGGGGAGACGGTCGCCTCGCTCGTGCGCCTCTCGGTTCTTCTCTTCGCGTATTCGTCGATCATCGCGCAGTTTTATTATGGCATGACCGCCGTGCGGTATCTGACTAAAAAGAAAACCGCCGCGATCCTCTACGGGCTGGCCTCGTCGGTCTGTCCGGTGATCGGGGCGGTGATCCCTTCCGGGATGATGTGGGGATGCGCGGACCTTCTGCTCGGGTCGATGACGCTCCTCAACTGTTCTGCGCTGATCCTTCTTTCTTCGCGCGCAGGATGGGCTGGGAGCCCTCGATGACGACGGTGTCCGCGGGTCTTCCCTCGTTCAGCGCGAGGAGCTTTTTCAAAACCTCGACCGCGCCGTCGATGTGGAACGCGCCGCGGATCCCTTCCTTCGGCATCGAAAGATAGATCTTGTCGTGCGCCGACGTGCGGGGATCGTAGGTTGCGAGATAATTGCGGAAATAGCGGTCGATCGTCTTGTTGTACGCATCGTCCGCGTCCTTCAGACGGGTGTAGCGGACCTTCTGCCAGAGGTGCTTCGCGTCCTCGTACCGCTTCTTGTTGAGGACATATCCGTGCCCGTAGAGATCGCTCATGCGGCGGTCCCGGAGCGCCTCTGCGGCGGCCTCGGGCGACGGGAGGGTCAGAAGATACGTGTCGATATTATAGAGGAGACTCTTCGCAAACTGCCGCGCGGAATCGGTCTTCACGGACGAGGATTCGCCTCCCGTCGCGTATCCGATGATCTCGGCAAGCGCGTTCATCATATCGCCCTGGATCCGCACGGTGTCTGCCTCAGAGAAGAGCCCGACCCGGACCGCCTCCGCCGCGAGGGTGTTCGCATAGTCCGCGCGGTCGAGGTTCTCGGGATTCAGCGCATGCGGAGAAATCAGCTCAGTGCCGTTCATCGTCGTCCTCCCCGTCGTAGTCGTAATCTTCGCCTTCATCACCGCCGTAATCCTCGTCGTACATGTCGAAGTCCTCGTCGTCTCCGGTGTCCTCTCCGTCCTCACGCGGCAGGATCGGGAGACGTCCGTCTTCCTGCATCTCCGCCTCCAGATCGAAGAACTTGTCGAAGAGATCGAGATCGCCGTCCTCATCCTCATACGGGAGCGGATCGCCGCCGACGGAGAGCTGCATCGCGCTGTCGCCGAAGCGCACGTCGAGGGTGCCGCCCTGATTCAGGGGATTCTCCGGATCGTCGTCCTCAAGCACGTCGTTCCCGACCTGCTCATAGAGATCGAGACCGTCGTCCGAGGCCGCGTCGCCGAAATCGTCGTAGGGATCCGCGTCGTCCTCCTCGTCCAGGATGGAGGCGGGATCTTCTTCTGCTTCGTAGAGATCGTGGTCCGCCGGCGTATCGTCGCGGAAGTGATCGCCTCCGAACGTGTCGTCGAGGAGATTCTCCGGCGTCGCCCGGTTCGCTTCGAGGCGGTCGCGGGGATCGCCGTCCAGCTCGTCCCGGTCCCCGTACCATTCGGCGTAGTGACGCCCCGCGTTGATCTTGCGGATGATCCGCTCTGCCTCGCGTCCTTCGAGCACGTCAATGCTGCCGCGGCAGTAGAGCTCGAACCGCTCGAACAGCTCGTCGATGAGCGCTTCGTCGCCGATCTTGTCGTCGGTCTCGGTCTTGATGTAATAGAAAAGATATGTGACCTCGTTCAGAATGTAGGTGTAATTGTCCTTGTTGACATATCTGGACGTGCAGAACTTCTTGAGGATCGCGGGGACCGCTCCGACGCCCGCTTCGATACGTTCGTTCTCGACGAGAGCCGTCTTCCGTGTTTCGGAGAGCTCGCGCGCCTCCTCCGCCGTCAGCGTCAGCCCGTATTCGCGCGAGACCTCGTTCAGGGCGAGCAGCTCGTCGGAAATCGGACGAAGAGAGAGATTGTCAATGGAAATGAGTCCGTTCATGCGCATCCCCTCCGTTCATGAAATTTGAGAAACCGCGAAAAAATGCTTGACAATACGCCGTCAGTATGATATAATAGATGAGACAAAAATGGATATCCTTTGTGCGTTTTGTTCGTGCCGATACGCTTCATTATATCACTTGCGGGCATCCCTGTCAAGTGTTTTTTTATGCCCGG
>CACZSA010000262.1 GCA_902783705.1 uncultured Ruminococcus sp. | reverse complement strand
TTCCGGCGGAGGACTTTTTTTCATTCTTTGCCCGCCTGTTCTTGTAAATTCCCCGGGCATCGTGTATAATAGGAGACGATAAGAAAATCTCCGAACGGAGGCGCCGCATGGCAGAGACAAGGCTTCTCGATCCCGAACGCTGGCCCCGCGCCGCGCATTACCGCCATTTCACGGAATACCCCTGCGCCGTCTCGCTGACGGACGAGATCGACGTCGCCGCCCTGCGCGAGGCCTGCCGCGGATCGGCGCGGGAGGTTTCCTTCACGGCGGCTCTCCTCTGGTGCGTGTCGGCGACGGTGAACGCGCACGAGGAATTCCGCCTCACGGAGCTGGATGCCCCCGACTGGGACGCGCCCCGTCCGGCGGTCTGGGACGTCGTTCATCCGGTCTACAACGTCTTTCACCCACAGCGGGAGACCTATACCTCGACCTGTACGCTCTACGAGCCGGATTTCGCCCGGTTTGCGGAGCGGATGAAGGAGGACGCCGCGCGCGCCGAACGCCTCGACTGCGTGAGCGTGCCGACGCCGCCCAATGTGTTCGAGACCTCGGCGGTCCCGTGGCGGCATTTCACCTCGGTCGGCGCGGAGACGGGGGCTCCCTCGCTCGCCCCGATGATCGTCTGGGGGCGGTACCGGGAGACGGACGGGCGCGTGTGCCTTCCGCTCTCGATCACCGTGTCCCACGCGGCGGCGGACGGCTTTCACCTCGCGCGGTTCCTGAACGAGACCGAGGAGCGGTGCGCGGCGCTGGCCCGGGAAATCGGAGGCGGACGATGAGGCTCTTCGCCGCAGTCCTCTTGACCGAAGAACAGCGGACGGCGATCCTCGCCTACCAGCGGGCGCTCAAAAAATCCGTCCCGCCGGGGGAGCGCGTCAACTGGTCGCGGGAGGAGAATCTGCACCTGACCCTCGCCTTCATCGGGGAATACCCGGAAGCAGGACCCGTGATCCGGGCGCTCGGGCGGGTGGAGGGCGAGGCCTACTCCCTCACGCTGGATCGCGGCGGTCATTTCGGCGATATCCGCTGGGTCGGCGTCCGCGACGGAGGCGGGACCGTGCGCCTCGCCGGGGAAGTGCGCCGCGCGCTCCGGGAGGCCGGGATCCCCTTCGATCCGAAGCCCGTGAAGCCGCACATCACCGTCGCGCGGAAGTACCGGGGAGGGGAGCCTGCTTCCATGCCGGAGCCCGTCTGCGGAGAGATCGGCGCGTTCGTGCTGATGCGCTCGGACCGGATCGACGGACGGCTGACCTACACCAAAATCTGGGAAAAGAAACTCGACCGCCATGCGCGGGATCAAAAAGAATGAGGCAATTATGAAACACGGATTCATCAAGCTCGGCGCCGCCGTACCGGAGACGAAGGTCGCGGCCCCCATGAAAAACGCGGCGGAAATCTGCCGGCTCATCGACCGGGCCCATGGAGAGAGCGTGCATGTGCTCGCGTTCCCGGAGCTCTCGGTCACCGGGTACACCTGCGGCGATCTCTTCCTCTCGGACACCCTTCTCGACGGCGCGGAGAAGGCGCTTCTCACGATTATGGAGCACACGGCGGGGAAGAAGATGCTCGTCTATGTCGGCTGTCCGCTCCGCGCGAACGACCGGCTGTACAACTGCGCCGTCGCGGTCTCCGACGGAGAGATCCTCGGCGTGACGCCCAAGCGCGCGATCCCGAACTACGGGGAATTCTACGAGGCGCGGCATTTTGCCTCCGGGGAGGACGCGTCCCCGGCGGTCGTCTGCCTGCGCTGCGGGGAGGAGACCCTCTATCTGCCCCTCTCATCCGGCGTGCAGGTCTGCCGGGAGATGCCCGCGCTCGCCGTCGGAGCGGAGATCTGCGAGGACATGTGGGCCGCGGGATCCCCGTCCGAGCGTCTGGCACAGGAGGGCGCGACGGTGATCGTCAACCTCTCGGCGTCGAACGAAGCGGTCGGGAAGGACGAATACCGCCGCACGCTCGTGAAGGCCGCGTCGGGGAAGACCGTCTCGGCGTACATTTACTGCGACGCGGGCGAGGGCGAATCGAGCACCGACACCGTCTTCTCCGGGCATTCGATGATCGCCTCGAACGGCGCGATCCTCGCGGAGAACGAGCCCTTCGGCGGCGCGGAGCTCATCACGGCGGTCGTCGACGTCGAGCATCTTCGGCACGACCGGCGCAAAATGAACACGTGGAAGGGCACGGCGGGCGGCGCGGGATCGTTCTCCCTCGACGTGGGGGACACCGATCTCACGGGCGTCCTCGAGCCCCGGCCCTTCATCCCGCAGCCCGGCGCGGACGGGGACGCGGTATGCCGCCGGATCCTCGACATTCAGGCGCGCGGGCTCGCGAAACGCATC
>CACZSA010000261.1 GCA_902783705.1 uncultured Ruminococcus sp. | reverse complement strand
ATCTCGTTGTTGTTGATGATCATATGCTTGCCCTCGTCGAAGAGCTCGCCGATCGGGGAGATGACCGCCGCGGTGCCGGTGCCGAACGCCTCGTTGAGCGTCCCGTTTTCGTTCGCCGCGATGACCTCGTCGATGGACAGCTTGCGCTCTTCCACCGGGATGCCCCACTTCTGAAGGAGCTCGACGCAGGAGCCGCGGGTCACGCCGGGCAGGATGTTGCCGTCCTCGAGGGACGGGGTGACCACGGTGCCGTCGATGACGAAGAAGACATTCATCGCGCCGACCTCGTCGATGTACTTGCGGTAGATACCGTCGAGCCACAGAACCTGCGCGTAGCCCATATCCTCCGCTCTCTTCTGACCGATGAGGGAAGCCGCGTAGTTGCCGCCGGCCTTCGCGCGTCCCGTGCCGCCCTTGACGCAGCGGACATACTCGCGCTCGACGTAGATCTTGACCGGGTTGATGCCCGCGGCGTAGTAGGAGCCGACCGGTGAGAGGATGATCGCGAACAGGTAGGTGTGGGACGGATGCACGCCGAGGTGCGCGTCGGTCGCGATGATGAACGGACGGATGTACAGGGACGTGCCCTCGTCATACGGGACCCAGTCCTCGTCCATCTTCACGATGGCCTTGATCGCCTGCAGGACGTCCTCCGCAGGGATCTGGGGAACGCAGAGACGGTCGCAGGTGTTGTTCATGCGCTCGATATTCTTCCAGGGACGGAAGAGCTGAACGCCGCCGTCGGCTCTGCGGTACGCCTTCAAGCCCTCGAAGAGCTCCTGCGCATAGTGGAACACCATGGCGGAGGGATCGAGCGCGATCGGTCCGTAGGGGACGATCCGGGCGTCGTGCCAGCCTTCCTCGACGGAATAGTCCATGAGGAACATGTGATCGGTAAAGTAGTTGCCGAAGCCGAGCTTCTTGTAGTCGGGCTTGACCTTCGGCTGGGACGTCTTTTCAACGCGGATATTGAGCATGATGATTTGCCTCCGGGATTTTTTCTTTATTATACATCACATTCGCGCAAATTGCAAGGTTATGCGAATAAAAATTCCGACAAATCCCGGACTATCCGGTCTCCGGTTTGCATACACATGAACGAAATCCGATCTACGAAAGGACGATGTGTCATGAAACGCCTCTTTATGCCGGGGATCCTCGCCGCCGCCCTCTGCGCCCTCTCCCTGCCCGCCGCGGCCTTCTCCCTCCTCTCGCCCGGTCTCGACGTCCTCGCCGGGGAACACGAGATGATCGCCGCCGGACTGGTTGCCGGGGATATCCGCTTCCGCGCAGCGGACTTCGAAGCAGCCGTCGGACGCGCCCTCGATTCCGTCACGGTCACTGCCCTCCCGCCCGCATCGGACGGACGCCTCCTGCTCGGGGACGCGCCGGTCGCCTCCGGTCAGGAAATCCGCGCCGCCTCCCTCTCCTCCCTCCGCTTTGTCCCATCCTCCGGATGCCGGGAAAGCTCGTTCCGGTTCCGCGCGGAGGACGGCTGCTCCCTCGCCTGCCGTCTCCGCTACACCGACGAAGCCAACGCCGCCCCCGTCGCCGCCGGACAATCCGGGACCGCGGACGGCGCGCTCGCATGCTGGACCCAGCAGGACATCGCCGTGTGGGAAACGCTCGAGGGCTCCGATCCGGACGGCGACGCGATCCTCTTTGAGATCGCGGACTATCCGAAAAAGGGCCTCGTCGAGCTGACGGACGCTGCGCGGGGCGCCTACCGCTACACCCCGTTCGACGGCGTGCGGGGAGCGGATACCTTCACCTATACGGTCCGGGACGAATGGGGCCACTACTCCGCGCCGCGCACCGTGACCGTCACCGTGGAGAAGGCGGCCTCCGGGATGAAGCTCACCGACATGGAGGGACACTGGGCGCACAATGCCGCGCTCGTCATGGCGTCCGAGGGGGCGATGGACGTGCGGGCGGTGAACGGTTCGCTTCTTTTTGATCCCGACGCGCCCGTCTCCCGCGAGGACTTCCTCGTCACCGTGATGAAGGCCCTCGGCGCGGGAGATCTCGAACCTGTGCAGACCGTCTTTGCCGACGATGCCTCGATCTCCCCCTCCGCGAGCGGTTACGTCGCGCGGGCCTGCTCCCTCGGGATCGTGAAGGGACAGGAGGCGGACGGGAAGCTCTTCTTCCGCCCGAAGGAAACCGTGACCCGCGCGGAGGCCGCCGTCATCCTCAACGCGATCATCGGGGCCGAGGAATCCGACGCCGTTGCGGTCTTCGCCGATTCCGCGAGCGTTCCGGCCTGGGCGCGCTCTTCCCTGTCCGCGCTCGCGTCCGCCGGGATCTTCCGGGGAACGGGCGCGGGGACCATTTCGGCAAACCGCGGTCTCTCGCGCGCTGAGGTTGCGGAAATCCTTCTGAACGTGCGCAAAAATCTCCGCTGAGCGCATAATCCGGCCTCCCGCGCGGCATACTGAATACGGTTCCCGGGACAAATACGCAAAGGAGGCCACATCCATGGCAGGCAAGAAGAAAAAAAAGCAGAACGGCGCGCAGATGAACGACGCCTTCCGCGAACAGGACGCGAAGAATCAGACCTCGATGCTCAACGCCGCCCAGATCGACGAAGCGGTGAAGAATCCGCCGAAGAAGGACCGGACCGCAGACAAACGCGACGAGATCCTCTGAGCAAAACCGAACAAAACGGATGACCGCGGTCAAAACCGCGGTCGTCTGTCGTTCAGCGGAATTTCCAGAAATTTAGGGGTACCATTTTTCCCGCCGTCGGATTATAATGAAGGTGAATCCAATCAGGCGGTAGAGAAATCATGGAACTCATTGTAATCAGCGACTCACAGATCAAGCTGTCCCTCTCGTCGGACGAATGGCGGCAGTACCGGGGCTCGACGGGCGAGGTTCTCCGAGGCATCATCGGGGACGCGGAGCGGCGGTACGGCATCGCGCCGATGGACGGGCGGATCTACGTGCAGATGTACCCCTCCCGCGCGGGCGGCTGCGAGCTTTTCGTCACCCGGCTCGGCGCCTCGTCCCTGCCCTCCCCTCTCCCGGACGTCGAGCGCACGGTCACCGAGCGGCGTCTCACGTCCCTCCCCGGGCGGAAATACGCCTATTCCTTCCCAGATATGCGCGGGCTCCTCGGGTGCTGCGCGGATCTCTCGCGGGGAGAGTACCGGGGGGAGAGCGCGGCGTTTGTCGACCGATGGCGGCGGATCTATTATCTCCTCCTCGACCGGGAGAATCCCGCGCCGGGCGAGCACCTCGGGTCCCTCTGCGCCGTAGAGGCGGTTTTCTACATAAGCGAGCACTGCGACGTGCTCTGTGCGGAAAACGCCGTCGCGACGCTGGGACCGCTCGCATGAGAACGGATTATTCATAAAATCCGGTTGAATCCGCCGCAGGTCTGTGCTATGATAGAGGCAGAAAACAAACCTCGGAGCACAGTATGGCAGAAACATCAACCCCGCGCGTCGTCAGCAGCCGGGAGACGCGCGAATGGATCCCCGCCTGTCCGGTTCAGGTGCAGAAAATCACCCTTGTGCGGCAGAACCCGGAGAGCGGCATCGAAATGACCGTGACCGCCGTCCCCTGCGGAGACTTCGCGATCGCGTCGTACACGGCGGACATCGCGTATCAGTCCGCGCGGCGGGAGGAGGTCGGGCGGAGCGAGGGCGTCGTCCTCACCCCCGGCGAATCGTCCCCCGTCCCCGTTTCCTTTGACGACGCCGTCTACGCTTCCCTCCTCATCCGCTCCGTCCGGTACGCCTCGGGCGAGGTGTGGGAAAATAAGGAAAATCTCTCGCCGAAGAAATTCCCCGAGCAGGCCGTCGTCTGGCAGACCGATCCCCTCTACAACGCCATGCGGCGCGAATGCGCGGGCGTGACCGAGGCGCGGTACTGGCCCGACGAGATCGACGGCGCATGGCGCTGCGCGTGCGGACAGATCAACCTCGCCTCCTCCGCGGGGTGCGGCGCGTGCCGTGTCAAGCGGTCCTGGCTCGCGGAGCATCTCGACCGGGAGCACCTCCGGGAGATCGCATCGGAATCGAACGAGAAAACCGAGCGGGAGATCGTGCGGGAGAAGAAGCGCAGGGAACGCGCGCTGACCGACAAGGCGAAGGCCGTCGGGATCGTCGCCGCCGCCTTGCTGCTCGTCGTCCTCGCCGTCGTGACCGTGCGCGTGATCATCCCGACCGTGCGCTACAACCGGGCCGCCTCCCTCGCGGAATCGGGGGAATACGACCGGGCTATCGAGATTTTCCAGAGCCTCGGCAAATTCAGCGATTCCGCCTCCCGCGCCGCCTCCGCGGTGTATGAGAAGGCGAAGGCCATGACGGGCCTCGACGAGGTGAACATGACCGATTCGGCCCATTCTCCGTGGTTCTCGATTACCGAGGACGGCATCCTCTCGTTCCGCAAGGACAAATACGAGGACGCGAAGGGCACGTGGGCGCATTTCGTCGTGCCGGATATGTTCGACGGCGTGATCGTGCGCGAGCTCGACCGGAACTTCTTCCTCAACTGTTCCTCGCTCGCCGTCGTGACGATCTCCGACTGCGTGGAGGTCCTCGGCGAACAGGCGTTCTATAACTGCGAATCGCTCCATACGGTGAACTTCGGCGCGAACGTGCGCGAGATCGGCCCGCGGTGCTTCATCAACTGCCCCTCGCTCGAGGAGATCGAGATCCCCGATCAGATCGAGGCGCTCGGCCTCCGGGCGTTCAACAACTGCGTGAACCTGAAAAAAGCGGTGCTGGGCCGCGGGATCCGGGAGATCGGCGCGTACACGTTCAGCTTCTGCGCCTCGCTCGAGCGGATCACGATCCTCTCCCCGCTCACCTCGGTCGGCGAATTCGCGTTCTCCGACTGCGGGAAATTCGGCGGGATCTACTGCCGCTTCCCCGCAGACGAATGGACGGAACCCGCGGTCGCGGAGGGAAACGAAGCCTTCCTCGCGGCGGAGAGACATTTTGAATAATTCCGAGTCAACGGAAAAGCCGGGCAGGGATTTCACGTTCCCCGCCCGGCGGTTTTTATTCTGCATGCTCCTCGAGCTGTCCGACGACGTTCCGAAAGCGCGCGTTTTCGCGGAGGCCGTCGTACCGGGAAGCCTTCATCCGGTCGAGCATGTACCAGCACTGATTATGCTCCGTCAGCTCCTGAAAATCCTTTCCGGGTTCCGGGTAGATCAGCTTGTCGGTAAAGATGGACGAAAAGCTCTTTCCGTGATCCTCCTTATAGGAGCGGTCATAGGCAAGCGCATGCGCGCACATGGATTCAAGCGCGTCGAGCGTTTCGGTCTCCTTCCCCTGCGCGATAAGATACGTCGAGATCAGCCAGTCGTTCCACTCCAGCGTAGTATGATGGAACATCAGATTTTCTCCATAGATCATCCGATAGAGCTCGTTTGAAGTTTTGAGCATTTCGAT
>CACZSA010000260.1 GCA_902783705.1 uncultured Ruminococcus sp. | reverse complement strand
GCTCCTTCTTCGCCTCTGGGGCCGGGAAAGTCCAGAGAGGGCCCGGCCCGAGGGTCCTCTCTGGTCCCGTCCGGAAGGACAAAAAAGTGATGGATCTGCAAGATCCAAACTCCGCAAGCGTCAGCGCGCAGACAAAACGTGCGTTTCAAAAGGAAAAAGCCCTTTCGAAGAGGGCTTTTTCCGCGCGGGTTTGGGATTGTCCCGCGCTTTTTATTCGTTCCTGAGCGCTTCCACAGGATCCTTCTTTGCCGCGAGATGCGACGGGATCAGCCCCGCCGTCATCGTCAGAAGCATCGAAATCACCACCAGCGCCGCGCCGCCGGATGCCGGGAGCCGCGCCAGCCCGCCGATGTCCGTCAGATGCCGGATGATGACGTTCGCCGGGATGCAGAGAAGCAGCGTCACCAGAATTCCGAGCGCGCCCGACGCGAATCCCACGATCAGCGTCTCCGCGTTGAATACCCGCGAGATGTCCCGCTTCGACGCGCCGACCGCCCGCAGGATGCCGATCTCCTTCGTCCGCTCGAGGACCGAGATATACGTGATGATCCCGATCATGATCGACGAGACCACGAGCGAGATCGACACGAACGCGATCAGCACGTACGAGATCACGTCGATGATCGTGGAGATCGACGACATCATCAGCGCCACGTAGTCCGTGTAGTGGATCACGTCCTCCTCGCGCCCGTCCTCCACCGCGTCCGCGTTGTATTCCCGGATCAGGCGGGCGATCTCGTCCTTGCCGGAGAACGTCTCGCTGTAAATGCGGATCGAATCCGGATGCGCGCGGTCGACCGCGCCGATCTCCGCCATCACGTCCTCGTACGTCCGATCCGACACGACCGGGGGCATGTAGTCATGGAACAGCCGCACCACGTCCGCGTCCGTCATGACCGTGAGGTTCTGATCCAGCGCGGCGGCGAGCTCGTCGTTCGTCATCGCGCCGAGGGTCTCCTCGAGCTCGGAGGCGTAGTTTTGCTTCACCTGCTCCGTCACGACCTGCATCGCCATCGCATGAGCTTCCTCGTCCGTCATTCCCGCGAGGTAGGCCCCGACCGTGTCCGCGTCCATGCCGCTCTCCTCGGTCATCGCCTGCGAGAGGAGCGCGCGCACGCCTTCGGAAGGCATCGCCGCGAGCTGATCCGCCGCCATCGCCGCCGCGTCCTCATCCGAGAGGGACGTCGCCGAGAGCGTGTAGGCCGCGGCCTTCTCGGGCGGGGTCATCGACGAGAGATTCTCCCGGATCGCCGCCGCCTTTTCTTCATCCGAAAGGGTGTCGTTGTTGAATTCGTCCGTCGGATAGGGCAGGCCGGAGAGCAGATCCGTGTCCGGGTCCGCCGCCTGCTCGATGTAGATCGCCGACGCCTCCGTGCGGTCCATGACGTGCCGCGAGAGGGCGGGCAGATAGCCGACCGCGCCGTTCAGCGACGTGGCGACCGCTTCCGGATCGGGCCGGATGATCCCGACGATCCGCAGCCTCTCGCTCTGTCCCAGCGCCAGCTTCATGAAGGATTCGTTCTCCCCCATGTACTGCCACACGCCGTCCGCATCCTTCTGGTAGAGATCCGCCGGGAGCATCAGGGCGAATTCGTGCCCGATCAGCTCGTCCGGGGACCAGGAGTCGTCCGGGACCTCGATTTCCTCGCCCGCGAAGACGGACTTCATGATCTCGTCGAATTCCGCCTTCGGCTTGATGCCGAGGGAGTAGAGGTAGAGGTCGTTGATCCGGTTCTGCTCGTCGACCACGAGGACCAGCTCGTCCCACGCGTCGGGCCATTCGCCGGCGACCAGGTCATACTGCTCCGCCATGAGGTCCGGGTTGTCGATCATCTCCTCCCAGATGTTGACGGAATAGAACCCCATCGGACCGCCCGAGGAGCCGGACAAGCCCGACGAACCGGAGGAGCCGGAGGAGCCGCCCCGCATCCCGGAGAAGAGGGAGGAGGGATTGATCTGCCGCGGGAGGCCGTCCTCGCTCGTCTCGGAGACGGAGTAGAGGTGGAGGGGGATGTCATACCCGTAGGAGACCGCCGAGGCGTAGCCGTCGAAGTCGCCGCCGCGCTCTGCGATGAAGTCCATGAACGCGCCGAGGTTGTTCTCCTGCACGTCGATCGTGGAGACGGTCTGCATGAGCTCGAGGGTGACGGGATTGGAGCGGATTATGCCGTCGTCCTCCCAGTCGTCCCCGTCCGCGCCGTCCCGCGCCGAGATCATCGCCGTCATGACGGAGGTGAGGTCGACCGTCTCCGCGTTGATCTGGATCGGGTAGGCGGAGAGCGTGTCCTCCTGCACCTTCGCGATGTAGCGGTTGATGCCGTTCGAGAGCGAGAGGATGAGCGCGATGCCGATGATGCCGATCGACCCGCCGAAGGCCGTGAGGAAGGTGCGGGCCTTCTTCGTCATGAGGTTGTTGAGCGACAGGCTCAGCGCGGTGAAGAAGGACATGGACGTGCGCTTCTTCTTGCCGCGGACGTGGTCGTCGTTGGATTGCCTGTCATCAGACTGCCTGTCATCAGGCTGCCCGTCGTCAGGCTGCCCATCGTCGTCCTCGGCCTCCGCGCGGTAGGTCTCCGCGGCCTCCTCCTCGGGGGAGTAGGGGTCGGAGTCGGAGAGGACCTCGCCGTCGAGGAGGCGGATGATGCGGGTGGAATAGCGCTCGGCGAGGTCGGGGTTGTGCGTGACCATGATGATGAGCTTTTTCTCGGCGACCTTTTTGAGGATCTCCATGACCTGCACGGAGGTCTCGGAGTCGAGCGCGCCCGTGGGCTCGTCGGCGAGGAGGATATCGGGGTCGTTCACGAGGGCACGGGCGATGGCGACGCGCTGCATCTGCCCGCCGGACATCTGCGAGGGCTTCTTTTTCAGCTGATCGCCGAGTCCGACGGCCTCGAGGGCCTCCTTCGCGCGCCGGCGCCGCTCGCTCTTCGAGACGCCGGACAGGGTGAGCGCGAGCTCAACGTTCGCGAGGACGGACTGATGGGGGATGAGGTTATAGGACTGGAAGACGAAGCCGATGGAGTGGTTGCGGTAGGCGTCCCAGTCGCGGTCGCCGAAGCGCGCGGTCGGGACGTGGCGGACATAGAGCTCGCCGGAGGAATAGCGGTCGAGGCCGCCGATGATATTGAGGAGGGTGGTTTTTCCGCAGCCGGAGGGTCCGAGGACGGAGACGAACTCGCTCGGGCGGAAGGCGAGGGAGACGCCGCGCAGGGCGGTGACGTCGCCGGAGGGGTAGATTTTCGTGATGGAATCAAGCTGGAGCATGGGGTCGCACTTTCATTGCAAACAATATAGCTCAGTATATCGCAAAAGGGAGGAGAAAATCCACGGGAAACTGTGAATTTTTCATTGCAATTCCTCGCCCTGCGCGGGCGGCGGACAAGAGGAAGGTTTTTCTTCGTGTCCTGCGCGCTGACGCTTGCGGATGATGGATCTTGCAGATCCATTATTTTTTGTCCTTCCGGACGGGACCAGCTTCTGCCTTGCGCGCTGACGCTTGCGGATTTTGGATCTTGCAGATCCATAGTTTTTTTGTCCTTCCGGACGGGACCAGAGAGGACCCTCGGGCCGGGCCCTCTCTGGACTTTCCCGGCCCCAAAGGAGAGGGAGGAGC
>CACZSA010000259.1 GCA_902783705.1 uncultured Ruminococcus sp. | reverse complement strand
TCCGGGAAAGGCGCAGAACCGTCCCGTCCTCGCACCGCACGGCGTAGTACATTGTCGATTCGCCCGTGGATTCCGAACGGCGGATGCCGTATCCCTCGCCCTCGTTCAAGGCGTCCCGAACCTCGGAGAGATGCGCCTGATTGGCGACCGTGTCCCCAAATTCCGAGTCGTAGAGCACTTCCCCGTCCGCCGCGATCCACGTGATCTGATGTTCACTGTCGAGCGCTTCGAGGTATTCCTCGCCGGCGAGCACGACGCCGTTCGCCGCGTAGAACGCCTCCTGCTTGAGCGCCGCGTAGGTCTCGTCCTGCGTCTGCGTGTACTGGAGTCCGAAGAACACCACCGCGCAGAGAAACAGCACGGACAGGCCGACAAGAAGTGTGTTCAAAAAGATTTTCCGTGTCATACATTGTCCCCCTTCATCCGGTAGCCGATCCCCCGGACCGTCTCAATCAAGGATCCCGCTTCGCCGAGCTTGGAGCGCAGGGTCCGGATATGCACGTCGAGCGTCCGGTTCTCCGGCTCCGATTCCAGCCCCCACACCCGATCCATCAGCACCGTCCGGGTCAGCACGCGTCCCCGGTTCTCGCAGAGGAGGCACAGGAGCGTGAATTCCTTGAAGGTCAGGGCGACCTCCTCGCCGTTCACCCGGATCTCATGCCGGTCCGGGCAGAGCGTGAGCGGTCCGATCCGGTATTCGCGCGAGGCGTCCCGGCTGTCCGCACGGCGAAGGACCGCACGAACCCGCGCCGCCAGCTCCATCATACCGAAGGGCTTGGAGATATAGTCGTCCGCGCCGGAATCGAGTCCCTCCACGCGGTCGTATTCGGTGTTCTTCGCCGTCAGCATGACCACGGGCAGCGAGGCCGTCCGCGGATCGGCGCGCAGCTTTTTGAGGATCGAGATCCCGTCCTCGTCGGGGAGCATGATGTCGAGCAGGAGCAGATCGGGGATCCGCTTTTTCATCGCCGCCCAGAACCGCTCCGGGAGATCGAACCCCTCGGCCTCCATCCCCTGCGACCCGAGCGCGTAGACCACCAGCTTGCGGATGCTTTCGTCGTCTTCGAGAAGATATACCATTCCGTGTCCTTTGTTTTTCATTCCTGTCCTTATCATAGCACAGCGGGCGGCCTTCTGTAAACAGAAAAAACGCAGATTTTACCTACATTTAACATATCCCGGGCGGCTGATTTAACCTCGGTCGGGTAAAACTGTATCTGTAAGAAAGCATGAAAATAAAGAAGAAATAAAAAGGAGCAATCGGTTGTGAGCATTTCGCAATTCACGCAGCTGCTCTGCGGCATCGCGCTCTTCCTCTTCGGAATGAGCGTCATGGGGGACGGCCTCAAAAAAGTGGCGGGCAGCCGTCTCGAGCTGATCCTCTACCGCCTCTCGAATACCACCTTGAAGGGCGTTCTGCTCGGGTGCGGCGTGACGGCGGTGATCCAGTCGTCCTGCGCCACCTCGGTCATGACGGTCGGCTTTGTCAACTCCGGCATGATGAAGGTGCGGCAGGCGGTCGGCGTCATCCTCGGCGCGATCCTCGGCACGTCGATCACGGGCTGGATCGTATGTCTGAGCTATCTCGGCGGGGAGGGACTCGGTTCTCTCCTTTCCACGGCGACCCTCACGGCGGCGGTCGCGACAGTCGGCATCCTGTTCCGGATGTTCTCGAAGAAGCAGGTCCTCGTGCAGGTCGGCGGGATCATGATGGGCTTTGCCGTCCTGATGTTCGGCATGAGCACAATGTCCCAGTCGGTCGGCGCGCTCGGCGAGTCGGAATGGTTCCGCAAGCTCCTCATCTCGCTCGCGAATCCGATCACAGGTATCCTCATTGGCGCGGTCTTCACGGCGATCCTCCAGTCCGCGTCGGCGGCGGTCGGCATTGTGCAGGCCCTCTCCGCAACGGGCGTCATGTCCTTCGGGACCGCCCTTCCCCTCCTCATGGGCGTGGCGATCGGCGCGTCCGCTCCCGTTCTCCTCTCCGCGGTCGGCGCGAATACGGAGGGCAAGCGGGCCGCGCTCATCTATCCCGTCGCGGGCGGGATCAGCGCACTGGCAGCGGCAGCGCTCTTCTACATTGCCCACGCGATCATGCACTTCCCCTTCCTCGACACCCTCATGAATCCCTTCTCGATCGCGGCGGTCAACACCATTCTGCGCTTTGCGATGACGGCGATGCTCATCCCGTTCACCGACGTGCTCGAATCGCTTGTGAACCTGCTCGTCCCGGACAAAAAGACGGAGAACGATCCGGCCCTGCGCCTCGAGGAACGCTTCATCGGACATCCGTCCGTCGCGGTGGAACAGAGCCGCCTGACGATCTGCTCGATGGCGGAGGAGGCGGAAGAGGCGCTCGTGGACGCGATGAAGCTCCTCACCTCCTACAGCGAAGACGGCTTCAAGCAGGTCGAGGAGCGCGAGGCGTCCGTCGACCGGTATGAGGATGCGCTCGGGACCTACCTCGTCAAACTGACCGGTCACGAGCTGACAGACCGTCAGAACAAGGACGTTTCGATGTTCCTGCACACCCTCTCCGATTTCGAACGCATCTCTGACCACGCGCTGAACATCGCCCAGAGCGCGCGGGAAGTGCACGAGAAGAAGATCGTTTTCTCTCCCGACGCCCTGCATGAGCTCGACGTCATGAACCGTGCGGTCGCGGAGATCGTCCGGCTGACCTTCAGCGCGTTCACCGAGAGCAACAAGGACGCCGCCTCCCGGGTCGAGCCCTTTGAGGAGTGGATCGACACCCTCTGCGACGAGCTGAAGATGCACCATGTCGAACGCCTGCAGAAGGGCACGTGCACGATCCATCAGGGCTTCGTGTTCAACGACCTGCTGACGGATTTCGAGCGGATCTCGGACCACTGCTCCAACATTGCGGTGGCGATGATCGAGCTCGAAGCGGACGAATTCGACACGCACGAGTACCTGAGCCAGGTGAAGGAAAAGCGGTCCGCGGACTTCGAGCGGGTCTTCGAGGACTACCGCGAACGCTTCGCGCTCTGACCGTCCGGCAGACAATTCCCTGTTGATTTGCGGCGCATTCCATGATATAATGGAAAAAAGAGCGCCGGGGCATTCCGCCCGCGCCGTACGGGGGAGGTCCGCCATGAAATCCACTATGAAATACAGAATCCGGAGACGCATCCTCGCCGCCGCAGTCCTTCTGCTGTGCGCGTGCCTCTTTTTCGGCTGTCATAAAGACGGTGGGAAACCCGGTACGCAAAACGGAGGTCAGAAGAACGCCGCGGCAGGCACCGATGCATCTCCGGATCTTGTTTTCCGCGGCGTACAGATCAACCCGGAGGGCCCAATCGTCGATCCCCTGATCCGGCCGTACGTCGACCCGGACGGGAATTTCATCCTCGCCGCGCTGGAGGGCAGGCAGGCGGACGGCACCTACGGCACGGTCCGCCTCGAACGGGATCCGGATGCCGGATGGGTCCTGTGCACCGACACCTTCCGGTCCTTCGGAGACGTCATCCCGATCCGCGGCGTGCTGACGGAGGACGGTGCGGTGTTCGTGACGATGGACGGGCAGCAGAGCTTGTCGGTGTCCGTTCTCGATGCCGACTACACCTGCACGGCGTCGGTCCCGATGGCGAAGATCATGCCGGGCGGGTCCGATCCCGTCGCCCTCTCCGTCGGCCCGGACGGCGCCGTGTGGCTCGCCGGACGAAGCTGGCTTGCCGCGCTGGAGCCGGATCTGTCCGTCCGGTTCGCGGACACCGTGGATACGGAGATCCAGTCGATCGCCGCGGACGAGGAGGGCGGGGCGTGGGTCCTCTGCGGGAACAATGTGCGGTGTCTCGATGCGGGCGGCGCGTGCGTCTCCACTTTGCGGATCGACGAGCAGATCGACGCGCAGATGGGCGCGGTGTATTCCCACGAAGGCGTCCTGTACGCCTCCGTCAGCCGCGGACTGATCGCGTACCGGGAGGGCGAATGGTCCCTCGCAGTCGATTACGCGGTGTCGGACATCACGCGGACCTTTACCTTCCCGTTTGCGTTCCTCGATGACGGGGAGATGATCCTCTCCCTGTACAACGGCAAAGACCGTCAGATCCTTTGGGACTACCGGTATGTGCCGAAGCCGGAGGAGAGCGATGGGCCGATCCGGCTGGAAATCGTCACCGAATACGGCCTCGGTCCTCCCGGTTTCGCAGCGATTGTCGCGGACTTCAACCGCTCGCAGGATCGGATCCAGGTCACGGTGACCAAGATGTCCGACCTCTACGGGAACGATCCCGACCACGCACAAGAGGCGTTCGGGCGGGATCTGGTCACGGGCGTCCGGCGGCCGGATATGGTGTACGAGGTGTCCGACAGGATCCTGAACGCCGTCGCGAAGCACAGCCTCTATGTGGACCTGTCATCGTTTCTCTCATCGGACGCGGACGTCAACTTCAACAATCTTTTCGGCGGGGCCCGGAAGACCGTCACCTACAAGGACACGATATGGGGGATGCCGCTGGTGGTCTATTACCATACGCTGGTCGGACTGGACAGCGTTCTGGGCGAATACGCCGGGCGGACTTCGTGGACGATCGCGGAAGAGATCGCCTTCATCGAGTCCCTGCCGGAGGACGTGGAAGCCAACGACGGACAGAGGCAGCGATTCGTCCCGCAGGCGCTGACATACTACGAGGATCTGCGCGTGTTTGTGGACATGGAGACGATGAACTGCCGCTTTACCTCCCCCGAAGCGGTCGCGTTTCTGGAATATCTGGCCAGCCGTCCGGCGACCTATGAGGAGGAGATCCGGTTTTCGAAGATCAGCGCGGCGGCGTATTTGAATCCTCAGGAAGCCATGCGGCTGTACCATGACGGGAAAGTAGCGCTCAAAGAACTCACGTTCCACGACGTACGGGAGTATTATTCAAAATATCAATGCTTTTTCAGCGAGGATATCACCATGATCGGCTATCCGACCGAAGATCCCGACGGAGGGTACGGCGGATATGTCACGGACTTTATCGGCTGGACAGGGTTTGAATGCGGAGGCGTTCTGACGATCATGAAAGACTCCGCCCACCCGGAGGAATGCTGGGAATTCATCAAGTACGCGCTCCGGCACAACGATCCGATCAGCATCCTGAAGGATGAGTTTGATAAGTACATTGAGGAACACGAAGGCTGGGAATTTGCGTATTACGACGATGGTTCAAGCAGCATGGACGGCACCGACCGAAGAAAGGCCTCCCCGGGTCTTCACATGACATTCCATAAAGAGGACGCCGCGGAGCTTTGGAACATTCTTGAGTATGGCGGACGGCCTTGGCTGGTGGGATTTGACGATTCCTTCACCGAAATCGTCGAGGAAGAGCTGTCCGCCCTCACCGCGAAGCACGTCACACCGGAGGAATGTGCCGAGCGGCTCCAGTCCCGCGTGTCCCTCTGGCTCGAGGAGAGAAAATAAAGACCGCTATCAAATCCCGTTCAAGGGGCTGTCGCATTAACCTCAGAAATGGAGAAAATGCGACAGCCCTTCTGTAATTCAGATCATTTCGTTCTTCTTTTTCTCCTTTATCGAGGAGAAAAAGAAGCAAAAAGAGGAACTCTTTTGGAAGTATTGGGGGTTCCGACCTCTGCCCG
>CACZSA010000258.1 GCA_902783705.1 uncultured Ruminococcus sp. | reverse complement strand
CTGTAATTCAGATCATTCCGTTCTTCTTTTTCTCCTTTATCGAGGAGAAAAAGAAGCAAAAAGAGGAACTCTTTTGGAAGTCTTGGGTGTTCCGGACTCTGCGGAGTCCGGGTCAGGGCGTTGCCCCGACACCCTACCACCTTTTGAAAAAGGTGGACGAAAACTTTTGAACTGTTTTGCGACAGGCCTTTTGTGTGATGCGGATTCAGACGAGCTTCATCGCTTCGGTGTGGCAGGCGGGATTCCCGGCGAGGACGGAGCAGGGATGCTCGAAGGTGAGGGGCGAGCTGTCCGTCTGGGTGATGACGCCGCCCGCCTCGGTCACGAGGAGCGAGCCCGCCGCGATATCCCACGGGGACAGACGGTATTCGAGGAACACGTCGAGCGCCCCGGCGGCGATCATCGCGAGATCGAGCGCGGCGGATCCCGAGCGTCTCACGTCCCGCGCGATCCCGAAGAGCTTGTACACGGTTCGGAAGGTCCGTTCGCCGAGCTCCTCCCGGTAATACGGCGACGTTCCGAATCCCGCGAGGCCCTTGTCCAGCGTTCGGTCGGAGACATGGATCAGCGTCTCCCGTCCGTCGGGGGACTGTACAAACGCGCCGTGCCCCCGTTCCGCGTGATACAGCATGCCGGAATACGGATTGAGCACCGCGCCCCAGACCATCGTTCCACGGTCGCAGACGCCGACGGAGATCGAGCTGTAGCGGTAGTTGTGAATGAAATTGGTCGTCCCGTCGATGGGATCGATCAGGAGAGCGAGATTTGAGCGGAGAAGCTCGGTGTGGTTCTCCTCCGCTTCCTCGCCGATGATGACCGCCTCGGGCATGCGCGCGCCGAGCTCGCGGAAAAGGAACTCCTCGACCGCCACGTCGTACGCGGTCACGAAGTTGGCGTCGCCCGGCTTGACGGTCACGGCGCGGTCGATGTCGTGCGCGGAGAGCATGATTTTCGCCGCCTCCCGCATGACGGCAGGGATGAATTCGTACATAGCGGACCTCATTCTTTCAGTTTCAGAAACCGGATGCCGCCCCGATCGGTAAGGGGATGCCCCTCGTCGAGGAGGACGAAATCCAGCATAAAGTGGTCGAGAAAACGCGACAGCGTCTCGGCGTATTCCATCGACGACGGATCGCCGAAGAAGTAGACAGTGCCGTCCGCCTCTCCCGCCGCGCCGCCGAGGAAGCCGTGCCCGCGGGAGGAGACGATCCCCTCCGCCGGGCAGAACCAGACGTTCTCCGAGCGCTTCCGGAGCGTTTTGTGGATCCCCCATCCGGAGGTGATCAGCGCGTCGCCGCAGACGAGGCAGGCGCGTCCGCTGAACTTCTCGAGCACGGGGACGGTCGTATATCCGGCGGCCTTCGCTTCGGCGGTGAACTCCGGCAGAAGCGCCCCCCGGCGTCCAATGAGGAGATCCTGCCAGAGCGCCGCGTCGCCAAGCTGCGGACTGTACGGCGATTCGGATAGGATCAGGCGCATCCCGGTCCTATCCGCGAGGGATTCGACCGCATCCGGGAAGGCGTCCCGATACGCTCGCCGGAAGATCAGCGCCCCGCCGACGGGGAAGAAGAGCGTGTCCGGGCGGTGCGCGTCGGCAGGCGGCAGCGACGGATCGGGCGGCAGGGAAAAGGTCTCATAATCCCGCTCCAGCCGCGCCCGCTCCTTCTGCGGCGCAGCTGCGGAGACGACGGCGAGCAGATTGGATTTCTTTGTCATGGTGAATTGAAAAGGGAATACCCCCGATAAAATGATAAAACTCTCCGTGAAACAGTCAGGGAGAGTTTTTGTCAGGCGCGGAGTAAATTACGCACGCTCGACCTTGCCGGAACGCAGGCAGCGGGAGCAGACGGCAACGGTCGTATGTTTGCCGTCAACGACAGCCTTGACTTTTCTGATGTTCGGCTTCCAGGATCTGTTGGTTTTGCGGTGGGAATGGGAGTCGTTGTGCCCGAAGGTCACGCCCTTGCCGCAGATGCTGCACTTTGCCATGTTCGATACACCTCCATCCATGGGTACATTACCAAGTCAACAGCAGTATTATAGCACATTCTTTTTCGGAATGCAATAGGAGAAGAGAATTTTTCCGCACAAAAAACGGGATTTTTTGCCGCATTTTCCGGCGATTCCGCCCGGCTCGCAGCGCGCTTTACAAAGTGCCGATGAATTTTTCGATCCGGTCGAGCGCCTTCGCGATGTGCTCCACCGAGTAGGCGTAGGAGATCCGCGCGAAGCCCTCGCCGCAGTCGCCGAACGCCGTGCCGGGAACGATCGCGACGCCGCCCTCGTAGAGGAGCTTCTGGCAGAATTCCTCGGAGGAGAGGCCGAAGCGGGAGATGTTCGGGTAGACATAGAACGCGCCTTCCGGCTGGAAGCAGTCGATCCCCATCCCGCGCAGTCCGCCGACGAGGTAGCGCCGTCTCCGGTTGTATTCCGCCCGCATCATCGCGACGTCCTCGTCGCCGTTCTTCAGCGCTTCGACGGCGGCGAACTGGGAGGCGGTCGGCGCGCACATGATCGCGTACTGGTGGATCTTCAGCATCTGACGCGTGACCTCACGCGGCGCGAGCGTATAGCCCATGCGCCAACCGGTCATCGCATAGGTCTTCGAGAAGCCGTTGACCACGACCGTGCGCTCCCGCATGCCGTCGAGGGACGCGATGGAGACGTGCTCGCGGCCGTAGGTCAGCTCGCTGTAGATCTCGTCGGAGAGGACCATGATGTCCGTCCCGCGCAGGACCTCGGCGATCCCCTCGAGATCCTCCGCCGTCATGATCGCACCGGTCGGGTTGTTCGGGAAGGGGAGGACGAGGAGCTTGGTCTTCGGCGTGATCGCGGCACGGAGCGCGTCGGGCGTGAGCTTGAAGCAGTCCATCTCCTTCGTCTCGAGGAAGACCGGGACCCCGCCTGCCAGCGCCGCGATGGGACCGTAGCAGACGAACGACGGCTGGGGGACGATCACCTCGTCGCCCGGATTGACGATCGCGCGCATCGCGATGTCGATGGCCTCGCTCCCGCCGACCGTGACGATGATCTCGTCCTTCGGATCGTAGGTCAGCCCGAAGCGGCGGCTCATGTACGCGGCGATCTCCGTGCGGAGTTCGAGCGTGCCGCTGTTGGATGTATAGTAGGTTTTGCCTTTTTCAAGCGATTCGACGGCGGAGACGCGGATGTGCCACGGGGTGACAAAATCCGGCTGGCCCACCGTCAGGGCGATGACGTCCTTCATGTCGCCGAGGAGATCGAAGAATTTCCGGATCCCGGAGGGCTTGATCTCCTGCGCGGTGGACGAGAGAATCTTCCCGTAATCCATCAGAATTCGTTGCCCCTCTCGTCGACCGGGACCGCGCCGTAGACGACGTTGTTGTCCTTGTATTTGCGGAGGACGAAGTGGGTCGCGGTCGAGACCACGTCTTCGAGCGTCGCGAGCTTTTCCGCCACGAAGAACGCCACCTCGCGCATGGTCCGTCCCTTGATGAAGACGGCGAGATCAAAGCCGCCGGACATGAGGTAGAGCGTCTCCACCTCGGGGTAATTGTAGATCTTCTGCGCGATGTGATCGTAGCCGCGGTCGCGCTGGGGCGTGATCTTGAGCTCGATCATCGCGGTGACGTACTCGCGGTCGGTCTTGTCCCAGTCGATCATGGTGTGATAGCCGACGATGACGCCCTCGCGCTCATATTCGTCGATCATCTTTTTGATATCCCCCGTCTCCTTGTCGAGCATCAGGGCGAGCGCTTCGGGAGAGAGCCGCGCGTCGTTTTCGAGCAGCTTCAAGAGTTCGTTCATTGATTCTTCCTCACTTTCTCCATGATCTTGTCGATCGACAGGCCGTACTTGTCGGCGATGTCGCGCGCGTAGGATTTGCCGTCGGGACGCTCGCGCAGGATCTTGAAGCTCCGGGAGCCCTTTTCAATGGCCGCCACGAGGTTGTCGATCCGGACGCCGCCCTTCGGGAGACAGGTTTCGTTGATGGAATCCACCGACGCCGCCAGATCGTGCAGGTGGGTGGAAAAGATCCCGCGGCACTTCACCATCGAGAAGCCCTGAAGCACCTCGGAGGCGATGTACGCGCCTTCGAAGGAGCCGGTCGAGGAGAGGGATTCGTCGAGGAGCACGAGGCTGTCTTCGGTGACCTCCTCGAAGATCGCCGCGAGCCGCGCGCATTCCTCGCCGAGACGGCCCTTGTCGATCGTGTCCTCGCTTCCGGTGGGGAAGTGGGTGAAGATCTCGTCACACGGGCTGATGACGCAGGATTCCGCGCAGACGGGGAGTCCGAGCTGGGCCATGACGAACGCGATGCCGACCGCGCAGGTGATGACGGACTTGCCGCCGCGGTTCGGACCCGTGAGCACGAAGATCATGCCCTTGTCGTCGAACACGAAATCGTTCGGAACGACCGGGCTGTCGAGCTTGACCGCGACGATCGGGTTGCAGAGCCCTTTCGCTTCGAACGCCTTCATGGACATCGGACGGATCTCGGGGTGGCAGAGCGGGCATCCCTTGGCCTTCAGCTTGACGAGGAGCTCGGTCGCCTTCGTGACGAACTCGATCTCCGGCATCATGCGGATGAGAAAGTCCGTGTTATCGAGCACATAGTGCTGGATCACGCGCTTCCACGATTTGATCGACGAGCGGAAGACGTCCCCGATCGCGCCGTTGAACGCGTTCTGCAGGGCCATCTGCTGGTTGTCGGACTGTCCCTTCCGGAAGGGCACGAGCGGCGCGATGCAGGTCTTGTCGTCGTTCTTGAAGTCGAGGCGGAGCATCTTGTCGAGAAGCTCGCCGGACTTGAAGTATTCGTTGTTGATCGAAAGCACCCCGGCCCGGTCCGCGCGGAGCTGGGAGTCGAAGTTGACGCCGATCGTGACGGATTTGATCTCGCGCACGCGGGACGTCAGCTCCTTGAGCTCGTCGTTGAGGTTCCGGTAGTAATCGCTTCCCGTGAGGGTGTTGATCCGCTCGGCGAAGCGCCGGAACGCCGTGCTCTTGAGCTCCGGCGCGAGCGGAAGAAGCTCGTCGCGGAGAAGGTCGAGCAGGGTGGTGTAGAGCTCCACCTCGGTGATGCTGTACAGATACGCCTCGGTGGACTGCGCGGAATCGGAGCCCATCCGCCGCAGTTCGGTGATATCGTTGAGCAGCGGGATCATCTTGAGCAGGATCCGCGCGAGCTCCGGGTGATTGGTCAGGTCCTCGAAGGTGTCCTGCCTGTATAGAATGACCTCCGGGTCGCAGGTGTAGAAGGATCCGAAGTCACAGCTTTTCAGATCCATGAGGAAGTAGAGCTCCAGCTGCTCCGCCGTGATGTTGGAGAGCCGCCCCGGTTCCTCGCCGAGCATGTGCCGTCTGAGACTGTCCGCGTCGGGATAGAGCAGACTGATGTCGGAGGTGTCGAGTGTTTCGTGTTCAGCCATATATCAAAAACTCCTGTCGGTCGCCATTTACGGGTATTATACAATACGAAAGGAAAACAAACAAGGGGGAATTTATGAATTTCACGGAAATACCGCCCGATGCGCGAAAAAACCGCCGCATTCCGGAGAATACGGCGGTCGACAGTCAGGTTCAGTCGCTGAAATCGCTGTCGAGGATGATATCGAAGTGGTAGTCGGGATGCATCGCGGAGATCTCCTCGCAGTACTTCTGGTAGATCTCCTTCGCGTCCGCGCCGAAATCCATCAGCAGGTCGACGCTCACGCGGTGTTCGGATTCTTCGACGTAGAAGCCGTGCGTGCCGAGGATCTGCGGGTATTTCAGGGCTACGGTCTCCACGTCGCGGCGGATCGCGGAGATCACGGGATTGTCGCTGTTTGCCGCGTAGATGCCGACCGTGAGGATGATGCCGAATTCCTTGAAGATGCTCTCGGTGATCTTCCGCGTCAGGATGTGGATCTCCCGCGCGGTCAGCTCGTCGGGAACCTCCACGTGCGCGGAGCCGATGATCTTCTCCGGGCCGTAGCGGTGAAGGATCAGGTCGTAGGTCCCGAGCACGCCCTCGGTCTCGTTGATCTTCGTGCGGATCGCGGAGGTCAGATCCTCCTCCACCCGCGCGCCGATGATGCTGGAGAGGGCGTCCATGAGGATCTCCGCGCCCGCCTTGACGATCAGGACGGAGATCAGGAGGCCGAGCCAGCCCTCGATATTCCAGTGGAAGATCAGGCTGACGAGCGCGCCGACGAGGGTCGTCGAGGAGACCACGGCGTCGAAGAACGCGTCCGTGCCGGAGGCGACGAGGGATTCGGAGTGAAGCTCCTCGCCCTTCTTCTTCACGAAGCGTCCGAGCAGGAACTTGACGATGACCGCGGCGGCGACGATGATGAGCATCGGGACGGAGTAGGACGCCGTCTCGGGATGCAGGATCGCGTCGAGCGCCTCGCGGAATGAGGTCACGCCGGCGAGGAGGACGATCACCGCGATGATGACCGAGGTGATGTACTCCACGCGCCCGTGCCCGTAGGGATGCTTGCGGTCTGCCGGACGGTTCGCCAGCTTCGTCCCGACGATGGTGACGACGGAGGAGAACGCGTCGCTGAGATTGTTCACGGCGTCGAGCACGATGGCGATCGAGCCGGAGATGAGTCCCACCGCGGCTTTGAAGGCGGCGAGCACGATGTTGGCGGCAATGCCGATGATGCTTACGCGTACGATTTTACTGCTTCTGTCCATCTTCGCCCTCCCCGGAGAACCGCGCAAGGATCCGGTGAAGCGTGTCGTGCAGCGCGGCGGCTTCCCCGGGTTCGATGCAGAGGCAGGATCCGACTTTGAAGGGGATGGACGCGGCCTGCTCCTTCAAAGCGTCCCCCTTGTCCGTCAGCGCGACGGTCACGCTTCTTTCGTCTTTCAGAGATCTTGTGCGGGTGACAAAGCCCTTCGCCTCCAGCTTTTTGAGCAGGGGCGTGAGCGTGCCGGAGTCAAGCCACAGAAGGCGTCCGAGCTCCTTCACACTGATTTCCCGGTGCTCCCACATCGCCATCATCGTGATATACTGCGTGTAGGTCAGCCCGAGCGGATCGAGGAAGGGCGTATAGAGACGCACGACCTCCTTCGCACAGGCGTAGAGCGGGAAGCAGAGCTGATTGTCGAGCTTGAGCTGTTCGTAGTTTTCCATAATTCAGCCTCTTCTTTCAAAATGATAGTGCCTGTTGTCGAGGCAATCCCCCCGGATCATTGAATCAGAGAAGGGAGACGACGCACTCCTCGACCTTCTTCATGTCGGCGGTCGGCTCGAAGCGCGCCACGACGTTGCCCTCGCGGTCGACGACGAATTTTGTGAAGTTCCAGCGGATGTCGGGATTCTCCTTCGGGATCTTCTTGAGCATCTGGCTCATCATCAAGGCCATCGGACCCTTGCCGAAGCCCTCGAAGCCTTTCTGCTCCTTCAGATAGGTGAAGAGCGGGAGCGCATTCTCACCGTTGACGTCGGATTTCTTCATCTGCGGGAACTGGGTGTTGTACTTCAGCTGGCAGAACTGGCGGATCTCCTCGTCGGTGCCGGGCGTCTGCTCGCGGAACTGGTTGCAGGGAACGTCGATGATCTCGAGGCCCTTGTCGTGGTATTCCTCGTACATCTTCTCGATGGGCTCGTAGTGCGGGGTGAAGCCGCAGCCGGTCGCCGTGTTGACGATCAGGAGGACCTTGCCGCGATAGTCCGCGAGGGAGACTTCGGCGCCGTCGCCGCGGGTGAGAGTGAAATCGTAAATGCTCATGGTGGATGCTCCTTTGAGATTTGGGATGAATTGTTGTTTGCAAATCAATTTTATACAATTCACAAGCAAAAGTCAAGGGGTATGGAGCGGAATTTACATTTTGTTCACGATTGAGGGTGCCGCAGCCGAGATCCATCCTTGACATTGTATGCGCGATATGGTACAATAACCGCGAAAATGAATAGATTTCTATTCAAAACACGGAGGACGATATGACAAGAGAAGAGAGAATCGCACGGGCAAAAACGGCGGTCGCGGATCATAAAGCGGCATACTACAAGAACGGCGAGTATCGCGGCGCGGATTTCTGGGACTTTGCCGAGATATTCGAGATCATCGACGACCTGTATGAGGTCACGGGGGATAAGGCGCTTTTTGAGCAGTTCGAGGAGATGTACGGCTTCATTCAGCGCAGCTACACGGACGACTGGGAGAAGAACCCCTTCAACGACGACATCATGTGGCTCGTGATCGCCCTGACGCGCGCCTACCTCTTCACCGGGGAGCGGAAATACCTCGACACGGCAAAGTTCAATTTCGACAAGACCTATGCGCGTGCGTGGTCGGACGATCTCGGCGGCGGGCTGTTCTGGCGGATCGAGAATGAGACGAAGAACACCTGCGTGAACTGCCCCGGTGCGGTCGCGGCGTCCTATCTCGCCGAGGCGACGGGCGACGGCGGATACTGGGACAAGGCCGCCGCCTGCCACGCGTGGACGGTCGATCACCTCTTCGAGCCGGAGACCGGGAAAGTCTACGACGCGATGCGGGTCGACGGACGCGTGAGCAAATGGTCCTCGACCTACAATCAGGGGACGTTCATCGGTTCGAGCCTCGCGCTCTGGCGGCATACCGGGGAGGGGAAGTACCTCCGGTACGCGCGGGCGGCGATGAAGTACACGATGGAGGATATGTACGATCTCGGCGTGATGGACAACGAGGAACCGGGCAACGATCTCCCGGGCTTCAAGGGGATCCTCGCGCGCTACGTCCGCCGATTTGCCGAAGAGGCCGGAGAACCCGAAGCGCTCGCCTGGCTGCGGATGAACGCCGATATCGCGTACCGCAACCGGAATGAAAAGGGCATCATGTGGACCCAGCTCGGACACAGAACCGAAGAAAAGGACGATTACGACGTCTTTGCCGTGTCCGCCGCGGTCTCGGTCGTCGTCAACGCCGTCGGCTGATTCCGCACACCGAAAAAGCAAAAAAAAGAGGCTGCATGTTGAATGCAGCCTCTCATTTTACCTATATGCGCTTAGTGCTTCTTCGCGATGGCAAAGCCGGCGAGGGAGACAACAGCGACGGCAGCGGCAACGAGGCCGATGTCGAAGGTGTTCGGGGAGGTCTTCTCAACCTTGTCGCCGAAGAGGGTGACTTCGGAAACCTGGAAGAGGTTGGCCGGGGTTGCGGAAGCGGTGAACTTCACATAGGAGACGCCCTTCGCGGTGCCTTCGCCTGCATAGTAGGTGAAGTTGGTCTCTTCGAAGAAGGAGTCGTCGCCCTTCGCGAGCTCGGTCCAGTTCTCGCCGTCCGTGGAGACGTAGATCGTCCAATCGCTCGGAGATCTGCCGTTGTAATCCTTGTTGTCGTTCGCAGTCGCCATGGTGAAACCGGTGATATCATAGGTACCGTCGAGCTTCGCGATGGATTCGACCGGGAATTCGTTCGTGCAGAACTTGGTAGCGGTGTTGCCGTCCCAGAGGTTTTCCGGGCCTTCGCCGCCGAAGCCGTTCGTGCCGGAGACGAATTCGTAACCGGTGATCACGTTTTTGCCGTCGGCAGCTTCTTCAGCGGTAGCAAAGCCGCTGGAAGCAACATATTCGCTGTCAAGCTCGGAACGGAACGCCTTTGCAGCTTCTTCGCTGGAGAAGAACGCAACGTAGTCGATCATGATCTGGTCGCCGTCGTTCATGGAGCCGCCGGCGTCGTTGCCGTCATCGCCTTCCTGCCACATCGGGTCGAGGCGGATCCAGTCAACCGTGCCTTCCCAGTAGGGTTCGGTGATGGCGTACTGAGGATCCTTGTAAGCGTTGACCGTCGCGACGTTCGCGTCGGGAATGTAAACGATGTAGGTGTGCCATTCGCCGTCGGTGCCGACGTCGATGTGCGTGCACTCGGAACCGGTCAGGCCGCGGTCATTGGTGTGACCGAAGAGCTCGAGAGCGGTCGCGGGGCCGGCGTTCTTGACACGGGCCTTCGCCCAGACAACGTCGGAGACATCCGGAGCGGAGAGGTCAACGGAGACGTACGGGTCAGCGCCGGAAGCGGTGAACGTGTAGTATTCGTTGCCTGCGTCGTCCTTGTCAGCGGTCCAGCTCAGCGTGTTTGCGCCGGAGTTGGCACCCATGTTGGCGTCCATCGCGCCGTCCGCGTTGAAGTCCCAAAGGATCGCGGGAGCGTTCGGATCAGCCTCTTCGGCGGGTTCAGCGGGAGCGGCAGAGCCGGGGCCGCCAGCCGTCGGGTAACCGTAGAGCTCAACATCCGCCACGTCGCCGTGGTTGGTCATGTTGAAGTAACGGTAGTAACGGAAGGAACCGGTATCGTCGAAGTCAGCGGCTTCGATTTCGTACCACTTGAATTCATCGGCTTCTTCGATGGAGATCCAGATGGGCGTGTAGTCGTTGAATTCGGGATCGTTGGAGCCGTCGATTTCCGCGCCGTTGAAGCGAGGAAGCTGACCGTCTCTCGGGTGGATCATGATCTTGGTGAGGGTGTACTCTTCACCTGCGTCGATGCCGGCCCAGCCGTCGCCGGTGCCGAGGGGATCGAAGAAGGTGTTGATGTCGCCGTCGAACGCAGCGTCACGACCGGCAGCAGCGTTTCCGCCCCAGCCTTCTTCAAGGCCGATGCGCTCGCCGTTGATGATCACGGAGCCTTCCGGAACTTCGCAGCCGGAGGACGGATAGCCTTCCGGACCGTGGTTCGTGACAACTTCGTCAGCGGACTTGCGGACGATGACTTCATAGAGGGAGTTGCCCCATTCAGTCGCTCTCTTGGAGGAGTGAATGGTGATGTAGCGCGCGGTGGTGAGATCAAATTCGAACACATTGTGCTGGTCGGTGTTGCCCGTCACAGTCGCGATGGTGTGTTCCTGGAGCTCGGATTCCTGAGAACCGGTGTAGATCTCGAAATCGGAAGCGTAAGCAGCTTCCCAGAAGAGTTCGATGTAGCCAATCGGTTTGATGGAACCGAGGTCGATGGTGATCTGCTCGTCGTCGGTGTAGGCGGAAGCCCAGCGGGTTTCCATGTCGCCGTCAACGGCAAGTTCGCCCGGGAAGTCGGCGGTTTCGGTGGAGGAAACGGTCACAGCCGCGCCCTTCGCGTAGTTGGCAAGCTCGCCTTCCGCAGCCGGAGCAGCAGCGTCGGATCCGCCGAGAACGATTTCGCCCCAGACGGACGGGTTGGTGGAAGCGCCGTCGGTGATATCGGACCAGCCGATGCACATCGTTCTGTTGTTGTATTCCGCGTTGTCGTTGTAGGAAACCTCAAAGCCGTAGGTCGTGCCGTCCTTCGGGGCGTACGCTTCGTTGTAGGCCTTGATGTGCCACACGGCTTCGACGTAATAGGGTTTCGCCGTGTCGTTCTCGGGGTCGTTTTCGAGGGAGGTGTGGATTTCCATGAACTGCGCGTCGAATTCTTCATTGTCGCTGCTGACGCCGGAGCCGGAGCCCACGAGCCAGTTGGCCTGAGAAGAATAGAAGTCGCCGTAGGGGGTCACGCCCACCCACGCGTCGGTGGCAGTGTCAATGGAGGTTGCGGAGCTGTTCGTAAGGGAGAGGCAGATCTCGGAGCCGTCATCTGATAGGTCATGGACGCGGGGGAAAGATCCTTCTGCCAGAGAGAGGAATCCGGAACCTCGCCGAGATAGTAGAGGTTGTCATCATCGTACAGGAAGCGGATGGTGACATGCGTGCCGGTGTCGTCGCCGGAACGGATGCGGTCCTGCGTCTGCGCTTCGGTGGTGTCCCAGATATCGTCCTTGATACCGTCGACCGTCGGAGTGCCGCGCGCTGCCGTGATGGTGTAGCCCGTGCCGGAATTCGCGGATACGCTGATTGCCAGCGCGGCCACGATGAAGGCGGCCAGAGCCAGCGTGAGAAGTTTCTTCATGGTCAAACTCCTTTTCGTTTTGATGCAGTATGTACATACTGTTCGGCTCATTATAACATAACTTGTTCAGAAAATCAAGTGCGGACGCTTACTTTTCGGAAATATTCTTCATTTTTGAGGCACAAATCCGCAACAGCTATTTTATAGTTTCACCAAAAATCTGAGAACCCCGTATATTATTTGGAGATGTACGCGAGGAAGCGCTGAATGTGATCGTCCCAGTATTCCCACGTGTGCGCGCCGGGATCCTCTTCGTAGATATAGTCGAAAGGATTGCCCTCGAAGGCGCCGAAGAAGTCGCGGGTGAAGTGCGCGGAGTCGAGCAGGAAGTCCTCCGAGCCCGTGGAGTGATAGATGCGCGGGACGGGGAGCCCCTCTTCGATGATCTTCTTCGCGTTGCCGATGAGATCCTCCTCCGATCCGGCGAGTTTTTTGCCGTCGTAGCGGATGTACGCGCCCCGGTCCTTCTCGGGATCGATGTGCGCGGTGTCCTCGGGCAGGCGGCGGTTGAAGATGCCCGCCGAGAGGCAGCCGATCGCGGCGTACTGTCCGGGATTCGCGAGCCCGATCTTGAGCGCGCCCGCGCCGCCCATCGAGAGGCCGCAGACGAAATTGTCCTCTCTTGCCCGCGAGAAGCCGAAGAAGCCCTCCATCACCTCGGGGAGCTCATGCGCCACATAGTCGTAGAACCGTCCGCCGTGGGCGAGGTTCGCGTAGCCGGAGACCTCGACGCCGGGCATGACGACCGCCATCCCGAGGGGCGCGACATATCGCTCGATCGACGTGCGCCGCTGCCAGATCGTTTCGTCGTCCGACGCGCCGTGCAGGAGCCAGAGCACCGGGATCCTGTCGCGCTCGGTCGTGTCCATGCCGATGAGGCGGGTGGATTTCTGGGGCAGGATGACCTCGCATCCGACGCCCCGCCCGAGGGTGTTCGAGAAGAAATGCGTATGTACCAGCGCCATGTCAATTCTCCTTTCTGTATGCGTCGATGAACGAGAGGACGTTCTGGATCTCACGGTCCCAGAAGCCCCAGGTGTGCGCGCCGTCGGGCTCCCGGTAGGTCACGTCGTAGCCGAGGGCGTTCAGGTGGTCGCGCATCCGGTGGTTGTCGTGCAGGAGGAAATCGTTCTCCCCGCACGCGATGAAGAGCTTCGAAAGGGGCGAGCCGTCGTTCTTGCGGACCTCTGCCATGTGGAAAAGATCGTTCGGGGAGCCCGCGAAGTCGTCGATCGGACCGAAAATGTCCGTGAAGAAGGTGTTTTCAGGATGCTCGGGATTGTAGAGGTGCGTCGGGTCGAAGGCGGCGGAGAGGGGCGCGCAGACACCGTAGTTTTCGGGATACGTCAGCGCGAGGGCGAGGGAGCCGTAGCCGCCCATGGAGTTGCCGGAGATGTAGTTGTCCTCCCGCTTCGCGCTCATTCCGGGGAAGAAGGAGCGGCAGATCTTCGGGAGCTCCTCGCCGATGAAGGTGCGGTAGCGGTAGCCGAATTTCATGTCCGTGTACCAGCCGAGGTAGGTGGTGGGCATGACGACGGCGACGCCGTGCTCCTCCGCGTACCGCTCGACGGACGTGCGGCGCGCCCAGATCGTGTGGTCGTCGCTCATGCCGTGGAGCAGCCAGAGGGTGGGGAAGGTCTCTCCGCACTCGCCCGGGTTGACGCCGATGTTGCCGCGGGTCCGCTGGGGGACCACCACGTTCATCGACATCGCCATGCCGAGGACGTCGGAGAAGAAGTTGACTTCCATGAATGCCATAGGGAATCCTCCTTTATGAAAAGAAGTAATGGATAAAGGGAAGGGGAGCGGCGAACCTGCTTCGCGGATCTCTGTTTTCACGTCTTTCGTCTCATGCGTGTCCGGCGGATCAGGGTGAAGACCCCCGCGCCGAGGAGCACGCCGGATGCGTCGATGCACACATCGCGGAGCTGACAGGCGCGTCCGGGGACGAAATACTGATGGAGCTCGTCGGAGAAGGCGTAGAGGATGCCGAGGATCATCGCGGCGGCGAACGCTTTCCCGGGTCCGAGGTCGACGGCGCACGCGGCGGTCAGCAGGCATCCGAGTACCGCGAACACCGTAAAATGCGCGAGCTTGCGGACGGCGAAGGACCAGTCCTCGATCCGCATGAACTGCTCCGCGGGCGTGAGGGAGTCGAACTCTCCGTCGAAATGCGCGAGGAGCCAGCGGATCACCGCGCCGGAGGTCGAGGAGGACTCGTCGGCGTTCTCCGTCGAGAAGCGGAAGATCACCGCCATCCATGCGAGGACGAGAAGCCAGAGGACGACGCGGAGAAGTCGGGTGTATTTTTTCATAACGCACTTTCATTTGAAAGAATCTCAGCTTGATTATAGCATACTTTTTCCGCTTTGTACAGAGAAAAACCTGCGGATTTGTGAAAAATCCGCAGGCTGGATGGGAAGGTTGGTTCAGTGCTTTAAAAAGGGCGGGTCATTGCTGTTCTCGTGATAGTGCGTACCGGCTTTGCAGGACGTGAGGACGCGGGCGGCGGAGAGGAAGGAGAGCATCGGCCCTTTGAAATAGATGAAACATGCGGGGGCCGTGTCCGCGATGACGCGCTCCCGTCCGTTGATGACATAGGTCTCGAGCGAGATCGCCCCGATCTTCACAAGCTTTTCGAGAACTTCGTCGGTTCGAGCCGGGTCCGCGCCTGCCTTCTTCACGAGCAGGGAGGCCTCGATGGGCTTTGTCTCGTGCCCGAAGATCCAGAGAACGCACCGGAAGACGTCCGGGTCGCCGATCGCCGCGAGGAAGCCGGGGAGCCGTTCGTCCCGGCAGAGGGATTCCCAGCCCTCCGGCGGTTCAAGGCCGAGGGTGAGGAACGGGAAGTCCTCGTTCTCCGAGAGAAACCCGGCGGCGTTCCATGTGTCGATCCGATAGTATTTCTTTTCGCCCGGTTCACAGACGCTGGCGGCACCGCCTCCGGGCTTGGTGCAGAAGAGCGCTGCAAGGACCTCGAAGCGCAGTCGGATCCGCTCATCCGGCCGGACGTTCCGCAGCATGGCGGAAAATTCCTCCGCAAGGCGTTCCTTGCTGTGCGTTTCGTGCCCGAAGAGGGCATCGATCGTCACGCCGAGGGCGTCTGCGAGCGCGGGCAGAAGTGTCGGATCGGGGTAGGCGTCGCTCGTCTCCCATTTCGAGACCGCCTGCCCGGAGAGCCCGACCCGCTCCCCGAGCGCCTCCTGCGTCAGATTGCAATTCGTGCGGAATTTCCGGATGGTTTCAGCGAAGGTCATGCGTTTTCCTCCTTTTTGACGATCGGGCGGAAGGAGCCGTTGTGTAAATTCGTCCCGGTCTCCCGCGCGGTGAAGTTCAGATAGAAGAGCGAGAGCGCGGCAAGGAGGCGGGGTTCCCCGTTCCACCACTGGTAGAGCTTCGCTTCTCCCTCCTCGATCTCGATCTCGGTCCCGCTGTCGGGGAAGAGCAGGTCGAGCGCGGGCTCCAGCTCTTCGGCGGGCATCCCGGCAGCTTCGGCGGCGTATTCGAGGGTGAATTTCTCCGGGAAGTCCGGCGCGTGCATCTTCAAAACCAGCCTGAGCACCCGCGGGTCCCCGAATGCCCGGAGAGAGGCCGCGATCTCCTCGGCGTGCTCATCGAGCCATGCGTAGTTGGATTCGTTCGGGAAGAGCGCGACGCTCATGTTGACCTCCCGTCCG
>CACZSA010000257.1 GCA_902783705.1 uncultured Ruminococcus sp. | reverse complement strand
TGGAGTCCAGAGGCGGAGAAGGCGCTCCTTCTTCGCCTCTGGGAGCGGTGATTCACAAGAGGCCGGCTCCGGAGGCCTCTTGTGCGCTGCCCGCGCAGGGCATCCCGAAAACCCCCGCAGGGGTGTTCTTCTTCTCCTCCCGCACGGAAAGTGCGGATCCCTTCATCCGCAAGCGCCAGCGCGCAGGATAACAAAATGAAAAACCCCCGCCGGCGCAGCCTATCTTGCCCTTTCTTCCCTTGACACCACCCCGATTCTGTGCTATGATAAACTTAGTAAAATATTGCTCAGAGGTCGGTTTCGCATGATTGTCAATCCGAATTTTCTTCCCGTCACGCCCGAAGAGTGCTCCGGTCAGCCGGATTTTGTCTTCGTGAACGGCGACGCGTACGTCGATCATCCTTCGTTCGCCGCCGCCATCATCTCCCGCGTCCTCGAATCCCACGGCTTCACCGTCGCCATGCTCTGCCAGCCCGACTGGCGCTCCGCCGAGCCCTTCAAGCGCTTCGGCAAGCCGCGTCTCGCCTTCCTCGTCTGCGCCGGGAACATCGACTCGATGGTCGCCCACTACACCGCCGCGAAAAAGCGCCGCAGCGAGGACTACTACTCCCCCGGATGCCGTGCGGGACTGCGCCCCGACCGGGCCACGATCGTCTACTGCAACCGCATCCGCGAGGCCTACGGCGACGTCCCGATCCTCATCGGCGGGCTCGAGGCCTCCCTCCGCCGCGCGGCGCACTACGACTACTGGGGCGACAACGTCCGGCGATCGATCCTCGTGGACAGCCGCGCCGACATCCTCATGTACGGCATGGGCGAGCGGGCCGTCGTGCGTCTGGCGGAGCTGCTCGCAAAGGGCGTCCCGGTGAAGAAGATCCACGACGTGCGCGGGACGGCGTATCTCACGAAGCCCGGTGACAAGCTGGCCTTCCCCTGCGCCGAGGGGCTCGACGAGGACGGACAGCCGAACGGCTACACCTACGAGGAGCTGAAAACCGACCGTCAGGCCTACGCCCGCGCGTTCCGCATCCAGTACTGGAACAACGACGCCATAAACGGCAAGGCCGTGGTCGAATACTACGACGACAAAATGCTCGTCATCAACCCGCCCCAGCCGCCGCTCGAGAGAGACGAGCTGGACGCGGTCTACGCGCTCCCCTATGCGAGGACGTATCACCCGATGTACGAACCGATGGGCGGCGTCCCGGCGATCACCGAGGTGCGCTTCTCCGTGACGCACAACCGCGGCTGCTTCGGCGGATGCAATTTCTGCGCCATCGCGTTCCATCAGGGCCGCGCGGTCCGGTCCCGGTCGGTCGAATCCTGCGTGGAGGAGGGGCGGCTTCTCGCCTCGCTCCCGGATTTCAAGGGATACATCCACGACGTCGGCGGCCCCACGGCGAATTTCCGGAACCCGGCCTGCGAAAAGCAGCTCGAGCACGGGGTCTGCCCGAACCGCCGCTGTCTCTTCCCGAAGCCCTGCCCGAATTTGCGCGCGGACCACTCGGAGTACGTCGACCTGCTGGAGCGTCTCGAGGCGATCCCGGGCGTGAAGAAGGTCTTCATCCGCTCGGGCATCCGCTTCGACTACCTCCTCGCCGATCCGAAGGACGATTTCTTCAAGAAGCTCGTGCGCGACCACGTCAGCGGGCAGCTCAAGGTGGCCCCGGAGCACTGCGCGCCGAACGCCCTGCGCATGATGGGCAAGCCGCCCGTCGAGGTGTACGACCGCTTCCGCGAGAAGTTCTTCCGGCTCTCGGCGGAGTGCGGGAAGGAGCAGTACCTCGTGCCGTATCTCATGTCGTCGCATCCGGGCTGCACCATGGACGACGCGGCGCATCTCGCGGTGTACATGAAGCGGATCGGCCTCGACCCGGAGCAGGTGCAGGACTTCTATCCGACCCCCGGCACGGCGTCGACGGTGATGTACTACACGGGCCTCGATCCGTTCACGGGCAAGGAGGTCTACACGGCGACGGACTACCACGAAAAGCAGCTGCAGCGCGCGCTCCTGCAATGGAAGCGGCCGGAGAACCGCCGGAAGATCCGCGAGGCGATGGACTACTGCACGGAGGCGGGACGGCGGGATCTCGAGGAGCTCCTCGCGGGCTCGCCGGGGATCCACGATCCGGCAAGGCAGGGCAAGCAGAAGGACGCGCGTCCCTCCAATGACCGCCCGGCGAAGGATCGCCCGGCGAAGGATCGTCCGACGAATAATCGCCCGCGGAACGACCGTCCGACGAAGGATCGTCCGGCGAAGGATCGCCCGGCGAAGAATCGCCCGGCGAAAGAACAATCGTCAGGTGATCGTTCGCGGAACAGTCGTTCGGGGAGCGGGAAGGCTGCGTATTCTCCGCGGAATTCGGGTTCTCCGCAGAAGAAAGGGAAGAAGAGCGGAAGGTAAAGGACAAGCTGCACTATAAAGTGTCCCTGCACGATACCGACGCATTCCCCTCTGCCGCACTGCATACACGAGTGTCATTGCGAGGAACGAATTTCAGCAAGCTGAAACACAGCTGACGTGGCAATCCGTACCCCTTATTTTGTTCTGAACCGCACATACGCTCTGCGCGCTGACGCTTGCGGGCGGGGAGCCCCCGCGGGCAAGAGGCGAGCTCACCTTCGGCAAGCTCGCGGTTGCAATCACGTTTTATCAGCGCGCTGACGCTTGCGGATGAAGGGATCCGCACCTAACGTGCAGGGGAAGAGGAAGAATCCCCTCCGGGGGATTCGGGATGCCTTACGCAGGCGGCGCACAAGAGGACCGGCCGCG
>CACZSA010000256.1 GCA_902783705.1 uncultured Ruminococcus sp. | reverse complement strand
CGGCGGCATGTATCAGGCGGTCGTGGACGAGCGGCTCGCGCATCAGTCCGGCGGCGTGTTCTTCCTCCGCATCGAGGACACCGACGGTCAGCGCGAGGTAAAGGGCGCGGTTGAAGCGCTTCTCAACACGCTGAAAACCTACGGCGTGCAGTACGACGAGGGCGTCGCGTTCGACGAGGACGGCAATCTCACGGACGTCGGCGATTACGGCCCGTACAAGCAGAGCGAACGCGCCGCGCTTTATCACGTCTTCGCGAAGAAGCTCGTCGCGGAAGGGAAGGCCTATCCGTGCTTCTCGACCGAAGAGGAGCTCGAGGAGATCCAGGCGACCGACAAGAAGGCCGAAATCAAGAACACCGACTGGCACACGGCGGCGGCGGAGAAGCGCGCGCAGATGCTGAAAAACCGCGAATTCACGCTTGAAGAAGTGAAGGCGCACCTCGCGGCGGGCGATCCGTTCGTGCTCCGTATCCTCGCGGACGGCGATCCGGAGAAGAAGACGAAATTCACCGACCTCGTCAAGGGGAACCTCGAGGTCCCGGAGAACGACGAGGACTTCGTGCTCCTCAAATCCGACGGTATCCCGACATACCACTTCGCGCATGCGGTCGACGACCACCTCATGAAGACGACGCACGTCATCCGCGGCGAGGACTGGCTCCCGAGCCTGCCGAAGCACATCCAGCTCTTCCGCGACCTCGGCTTCAAGATGCCGAAGTACCTCCACACCGCGCAGATCCTCAAAACCGACGAGAACGGCGGCAAGAAGAAGCTCTCGAAGCGCGATATGGGCGCAAAGATGGACGACTACCGCGAGATGGGCTATGTCACCGAGGTCGTCTGGGAATATCTTCTGACCCTGCTCAACTCGAACTTCGAGGAGTGGCACGCGCAGAACCCGCAGAAGAGCGCCCTCGATTTCCCCTTCAACATCAAGAAGATGTCCGTCTCCGGCTGCCTCTTCGATTTCGACAAGCTGAACGACGTCTCGAAGAACGTCCTCTCGAAGATGACCGCCGACGAGATCTACGACAAGACCCTCGACTGGGCGCGGGACTTCGATCCTGATTTCGCCGCGATGCTCGAGGCCGATCCGGCCTACGCGAAATCGATCTTCTCGATCGGACGCGGCGGGAAGAAGCCCCGCAAGGACTTCGCCACCCTGCGCGAGGTCAAGCCGTTCGTGTCGTTCTTCTATGATCCGCTCTTCGCCGTGACGGAGGAGATCCCGGAGAAGTACGACCGGGACGACATCCGCGCGGTCTACGAGAAGTTCACCGAGACCTACGATCCGGCGGACGACATGAACGCATGGTTCTCGAAGATCCAGGCGATCGGCGAATCCCTCGGCTACACGCCCGACATGAAGGCGTACAAGGCGGCGCCCGAGCAGTTCCGCGGCAACGTCGGCGACGTCTCGATGTTCCTCCGTATCGCCGTGACGGGCCGGATGAACTCCCCCGACATGTACGCCGTGATGCAGATCCTCGGCGCGGACCGCGTGAAGGCCCGCATCGCCGCGATGAAGGAATCCCTTTGATAAAGAAGGAGCAGACTATGGCAGAATCGAATTTCATTCACGATTTTATCGACGAGGATATCGCCTCGGGCAAAACGAAGACCGTTCACACGCGCTTTCCCCCGGAACCGAACGGATACCTGCACATCGGGCACTGCAAGGCGCTCGTGATCGACTTCGGCACCGCGAAGAAGTATAACGGCCTCTGCAACCTCCGCATGGACGACACCAACCCGGCGAAGGAGGACACCGAATTCGTCGACGCGATCAAAGAGGACATTCACTGGCTCGGCTTCGACTGGGGCGACCGCTTCTACTACGGCTCCGATTATTTTGAAAAGACGTACGAGCTCGCCGAGGAGCTCATCCGGAACGGCGACGCCTACGTCTGCGAGCTGACGCCCGAGCAGTTCCGGGAATACCGCGGCGACCTCACGCATCCCGCCGTGTCTCCGTACCGCGACCGCCCCGTGGAGGAGAACCTCGACCTCTTCCACCGGATGCGCGACGGAGAATTCCCCGAGGGCAAATACACCCTCCGCGCGAAGATCGACCTCGCGTCCGGCAACTTCAACATGCGCGACCCGGTGCTCTACCGCATCCGCTACATCGAGCATCACCGTCAGGGCACGAAATGGTGCGTCTTCCCGATGTACGACTTCGCCCATCCGATCCAGGACGCCCTCGAGGGGATCACCCACAGCCTCTGCTCGCTCGAATACGAGGATCACAGACCTCTTTACAACTGGGTGATTGAGCACGTCTCCGTCCCCTCGAAGCCCCGTCAGATCGAATTCGCGCGCCTCAACATCACGAACACTGTCCTCTCGAAGCGGTATCTGCGGAATCTCGTGGAGACGGGCGTCGTAGACGGCTGGGACGATCCGCGCATGCCCACGCTCTGCGGACTCCGCCGCCGCGGATACACCCCGGAATCGATCCTCGACTTCATCGACCGCATCGGCGTTTCAAAGGCGAACAGCATGGTCAACATCGGCCTGCTCGAGCACTGCGTCCGCGAGGAGCTGAACGCGAAGGCCCCGCGCCGCATCGCCGTGCTGAACCCCGTGAAGGTCATCGTCGACAACTATCCCGAGGACAAGACCGAATACTTCACCGTCGCGAACAACCCGAACGATCCCGACGCCGGGACGCGGGAGGTTCCGTTCTCCCGCGAGCTCTGGATCGACGCCGACGACTTCGCCGAGGTGCCGCCGCCGAAGTTCTTCCGTCTGAAGCCGGGCGGGGAAGTGCGGCTCATGAGCTCCTACATCATCAAGTGCGGCGAGATCGTGAAGAACGAGGACGGGACCGTGCGCGAGATCCACGTCACCGCCGATCTCGAGACCGGGACGGGTACCCCGACGGACCGCAAGGTCAAGGGCACGATCCACTGGCTCTCCGCGAAGCACGCCGCGGACACGACGGTCATCCTCTACGACCGCCTCTTCACTGAGGAGAACATGAACGATCTCCCGGAGGGGAAGACCTACGCCGATTTCCTCAATCCCGCCTCCGCCGTCCGGATGGAGAACGCGAAGATCGAACCCTGCCTTGCGGATGCCAAGCCCGGCGACAAATTCCAGTTCGTGCGGATCGGCTACTTCGCAAAGGACACGAAGAACGAGGGCGTCTTCAACCGCGTCGTGTCGCTGAAGGACAGCTACAAACCCGAATAATTTTTCCGCGAACCCCTTGACAAAAGAGAGAGTCTGTGCTATACTATATGGGCTGTCACGAGGACAGATGCCCCATTAGCTCAGCCGGTAGAGCACTTGACTTTTAATCAAGGTGTCCGGAGTTCGATTCTCCGATGGAGCAGACGAAAAGCCATCCGGTAAAACGGACGGCTTTTCTGTATTTTACGGGAGGAATTGCTTATGCTCGGGCTGAAACGCGGGACGGTGACGCTCTGTCCCCATGAGATCGAATGGGAGAGGATCGCCGCGGAGACGATCGGGATGCTGCGGCCGCTTTTCGGGGACACGGTCTCGGCGATCGAACACGTCGGGAGCACGTCGATCCGGACGATCTGCGCCAAACCGATCCTCGACATCGCCTGCGCCGCGCGGGACATGGAGGCGGTGAGGGCGCGGATCCCGATCCTCGAGGAGGCGGGCGTATTCTTCCGCGGGGAGGATCACCCGGGCGAATTCCTCTTCGTGATGGGGGATTTCGACGCCGACACCCGGACGCATCACATCCACGTCTGCCCCGAGGACGGCGCGGACTGGCGGAATTACCGCCTGTTCCGGGATTATCTCAACGCGCACCCGGAACGCGCGGCGGCGTATGAAGCGCTGAAAAAGGACCTCGCGGGACGGTATGCCGACGATCGGGGATCCTACACGAGCGGAAAGCAGGCGTTCATCGCGGAGATCCTGCGGGAGGCCGGGGCAGTATCGTGACACGATACCGGGTCAACACGCTCTCCATTGACAAATCCGGCATTCTGTGATATCCTTATCTCACAGGCCTGAATCAAACTTATGGAGGACGGAGAATGATCGGCGGCGTCATCAAAGAGAATCGCGTCCGGAAGGGATGGACGCAGGAGCAGCTTGCGGAAAAATTGCGTGTCACGAAAGCGACGGTATCCAAATGGGAGCTCAGTCAGTCGATGCCCGACATCGGCATGCTCCCGCGCATCGGAGATGTTTTTGGAATATCGATGGACGAACTGCTGGAATACCGGACGAAGAACAAAGAACCCGAGAAGATCACCTACCGCGCCACCCTGCCGGAAAGCACGTTTCGATTCGACGAGGTGTATCGCAGAACAGTACAAACGCACGGAAAGGTTTCTATTCTGAATTTCGGACCCTTGAACTTACAGCAAAACGGATCGTGCGATGGCTGGAATCTGAATGTCAACACCGATTTCGACGATCCGGAAATACTTGAATTGATTCAAGCCCTGACGTTGGAAGATGAATATCATGACATCATGGAGTATCACGCCTCGGAGGGTATTTCCACCGCATGCTGGCATCTTTGGGTCACAAGGGACGAGATCATCCGCTTTCAGCCGGGCGACAAATCCGGAATCAAAAAAGCCACGCAGAGACTGATTGAAAAGGGAATCCTCACAGAAGAAGACTTGTACTGAACCACAAAGCCGATCAGGAAATCCTGACCGGCTTTTTTGTTTGCGATTGGATGAAGGCACGGATCTGTTCCATGCGCTCCTTTGCAGGGGCGGCGGATCGGAATGCCTGCGTTTTCCCGATCTTCGGGGCCTTGCCCGTGCCGAGGGGATGATACGCTTCGAGGTCCGCCGCTTCGATCCCGGAGAGCGTTTCCATGAGCGCGGCGACAGCGGTGAAGTGCTCCTCCGTGTCGTTCGCGCCGGGGATGATTGGACAGCGGAGAACGATTCTTGCCCCGGCATCCGAGAGCGCGCGGAGATTATCGAGAATAGGCGCCTGCAAAACACACGTGAGGCGTTTGTGAAGTTCTTCGCCCGTCGCCTTGTAATCGAAGAGGAAGAGATCGGTGAGCGGCACGGCTTTCATCATTACCGCGCGGGAACAGAAGCCGGAGGTCTCGAGGGCGGTGTGAAGCCCTTCCTCTTTCGCCGATTCGAGGAGCGCGAGGGCGAAGTCCGGCTGAAAGAACGCCTCGCCGCCCGAGAGGGTCATCCCGCCGCCGCTCGTCTCGTAGAAGAGTCGGTCGTCGAGCACCTTTGCCATCACCTCGCCGACCGTCATCCTCCTGCCGACGCGCTTCAGGCTCCCCGTGAGACAGACATCTGCGCACTTGCCGCACCGGTCGCACCGGGATCGGTCAAATCCGCGGCCCGCCTTGTCCATCGTCTGGCATCCCGCGGGACAGGCGGAGACGCACGCGCCGCATCCGATGCACTTCGAGGGTTCGAATTCGATCTCCGGGGAGGGCTCGAGTCCCTCCGGATTGTGGCACCAGAGACAGCGGAGCGGACAGCCCTTGAGAAAGACCGTCGTGCGGATGCCCGGACCGTCGTGGATCGAGAATTTCTGAATATTGAAGACGCATCCCGTCATAGCCTGCCTCCCGCGCGGATATTCCGGCTTTATTATACCGGATCGGGCGGAAAAATGCAATGTTTCCGGCGAAAAAACGCCCGCCGTCTTGACCCGGGGCGCAGGATGTGGTACAATGCACTTGAAAGGCAGGGGATTATATGGAAATCCGCAGCACAAAGCCGGACGAGATCGACGCGCTCATGGACCTCTTCGCCGAGGCGCGGGCGACGATCGCCTCCCTCGGCATCGATCAATGGCAGAACGGCTATCCCGACCGGGAGACGGTCATGCGGGACATTGAGTCCGGCGTCTCGCGCGTCGTGGTCCTCGACGGGGAGATCATCGGGACCCTCGCGTGCATCGGAACCGGGGAGCCGACCTACAACGTCATCGAGGACGGGGAATGGCTCACGGGGAAGGGCCGAAGCTATCTCGCCGTGCACCGCGTCGCCGTCGCCGTGAAGCACCGCGGATCCGGCGTCTCGCGCGCGATGATGGCGTATGCCCTCGATCTTGCGCGCGCATCGGGACTTGCTTCGGTGCGGATCGACACGCACGAGGGCAACCGGGTCATGCGCCGGATGCTCGAGAAGAACGGATTCACCCCCTGCGGGATCATCCACCTTGAAAACGGCGACCGCCGCGTCGCTTATGAAAAACGGACGGAGGACGAACGATGAAACACATCTCTTTCAACGAAGGCTGGACCTGTGAGGCGTACGGGAAAACCGTACCCGTGACGCTGCCGCACGACGCGATGATCGGCGCGCCGAGAGCGGAGGAGAACAAGACCGGGCCGGATCTCGGCTTCTTCACGCCCTGCCGCGCAGTCTACCGGAAGAAATTCGAGCGGCCCGAGGGGGAGCTTGCCCTGCTCCGCTTCGACGGCGTGATGGGACTGTGCGAGGTGAACGTCAACCATCAGCACGTGGCGTTCCATCCCTACGGCTACACGGCGTTCCTCTGCGACCTGACGCCGTATCTCACGGACGGGGAAAATGAGCTCGTCATCACGGCGGACAACACGGCGCAGGTGGCGTCGCGCTGGTACACGGGATGCGGCATTTACCGGGACGTCGAGCTTCTGACCTCCTCCGGCGACCGTATCCTCCCGTGGGGGCTTTTCGTCAAGACCACGGCGATCCGCGGGAATTCCGCCTCGATTGAGATTGAAGTGAAGATCGACGCAGAGACGGCGCACGAGACCGAGCTGCGGCTGACGGCGGCGGACACCGACTTCGTCCGTCATATTTCGCTCGTAAAGGGCGAGAACACGTTTATTTTCCGCACGACGCTCGACGGTATCAAGCCGTGGACGCCCGACGATCCGGTGCTGTACGAATGCCGGGCTGAGCTCGAGGGCGACGCGGAGACCGTGACCTTCGGCGTGAGAACGGTCGGGACCGATCCGAAGCGCGGATTCCTGCTCAACGGCGAGCCCGTAAAGCTCTACGGCGGCTGCGTCCATCACGACAACGGCATCGTCGGCGCGGCGTCCATGAGAGCGGCGGAGGAGCGCCGGATCCGGATCCTGAAGGAGAACGGCTTCAATGCGATCCGCACCGCCCACAACCCGCCCTCGACCGCGCTGCTCGACGTCTGCGACCGGATGGGCATGATGGTGATCGACGAGATCTTCGACTGCTGGCGCGTCGGAAAGAAGGACTGCGACTATCACCTTTGGTATGACGCGTACTGGAAGGAGGACACCCGGTCCATGGTCATCCGCGACCGGAACCATCCGTCCGTTGTGATCTGGTCGACGGGCAACGAGATCCCCGAAAAGAACGGCACATCCGACGGCTACAAGACCCACAAGGGCATCCTCGACGTGATCCGCGCGCTCGATCCGACCCGCCCGGTCACCCACGCGTTCTGCTCGTTCTGGGACAACTGGTCGTTCGAGCAGCAGGCCCGCGCGGAATGGGACAAGCCCGGCTCCGAGATGGACTTCTGGGCGAAGCGCACCGCGCCGATCGCCGACACGCTCGACATCTGCGGCTACAACTACCTCTTCGACCGCCTCGACAAGGATGAGGAGCGCTTCCCGGACCGCCTGATCGCGATGACCGAATCGTTCCCGCTCGAAGCCGCGCTCGGCAAGAAGAGAATGGATTCGGATCCGCGCTTCATCGGCGAATTCGTCTGGACGGCGTGGGATTACTTCGGAGAGACCGGCCTCGGGCACATCACCTACGGCGAGGGCGGCGGTCAGTACGGCCTGACACGCTATCCCGAGCACTTCGCGAACTGCGGCGACATCGACATCACCGGACACAAGCGTCCCGCGGGATACTACCGGAACGCGCTCTGGACGAAGGACGCCGTGACGCTGGCCGCCGCCGATCCCGCGAAGCACGGAGAGAAATATACGATCTCCGGCTGGGGCTTTTATGACGCGGAGCGCACGTGGACCTTCCCGGGGCAGGAGGGGAAGAAGACGGATGTGTTTGTCTTCTCGCTTGCGGAGAAGGTCGAGCTGTTCGTGAACGGCGAATCCTGCGGACGGATGACGCCCGACGACCGCGGTACGGCGAAGTTTGAGGCGGTGTACGCGCCCGGCGAGATCACGGCGAAGTGCTGGCGCGGCGGCGTATGCGTCGGCAGTGACACGATCAGAACGACCGGGGACTGGGAGACGATCTCCCTCGACGCCGACCGCGGAGGCAAGACCGGCCCGGCGGAATTCTGCTACGTCGAGATCACGCTGAAGGACAAGAACGGGCTCACATCCTGGTGTGCCGACGACGAGATCCGCTTCACGGCGGAGAGCGGCGAGGTCCTCGGCACGGGTTCCGGCAACCCAACGGATGAGCATGTGTATTCCGAGCCCGTCTGCCGCGCCTATCACGGAACGCTCGTCGCGGCGGTACGGCCCACGGCGGAGCATTGCGTCGTCCGCGTCGAATGCGGGGACAAGCGCGCCGAGCTCACGCTTTGAGACGAAGATGACAACGAAGGTCAAATCCGAACTCATGGACGAGGCGGCGGTCCGCCGTTCGCTCGCGCGGATGAGCCATGAGATCATCGAAAAAAACAAAGGCGCGGACCGCATCGTGCTTCTCGGCATCAAGCGGCGCGGCGCGCCTATCGCAAGGATATTAGCAGAGAACATCCGTCGTTTCGAGGACGTGGAGGTCCCGGTCGGAGAGATCGATATCACCCTCTACCGGGACGACCTCACGGAGACGGTGGAGCTGCCCGCCGCTTCCTCCTCGTCGATCCCGGCGGACGTGCGGGAGAAAACGGTCATCCTCGTCGACGACGTGATCTACACGGGACGCACGGCGCGGGCGGCGATCGAAGCGGTTTTTGCCGCCGGGCGTCCGTCCGTGATCCAGCTTGCCGTCCTGATCGACCGCGGTCACCGCGAGCTGCCGATCCGCCCGGATTTCGTGGGGAAGAACATCCCGACGTCGAAGGACGAGATCGTCGCGGTGATGATGGATGAGTACGACGGGGAGACGGCGGTCCGCATCCTCGAGCGTGCGTGAATCACGAGATCAGATCGGCAAACTGTCCGTCGATGAAATTGCAGAGCGCCTCCGGTTCCACGATGAGCTGGAGGCCTCTTTGTCCCGCGCTGACGTAGATCCTTTCGCAGAGCATCGCGCATTCGTCGATCCACGTCGGAAATTTCTTTTTCATCCCGACGGGCGAGCAGCCCCCGCGGATGTACCCGGTCAGCGGGAGCAGCTCTTTCACGTGGATCATCTCGACGCGCTTGACGTGGGCTGCCGCGGCGCATTTCTTGAGGTTCAGCTCGTACGCCACGGGGATGACGAAGACCTCGTATCCCCCGCGGTCGTCCCGGCAGACGAGGGTCTTGAACATCTTGTCGGGGTCGAGCCCCATGACCTTCGCCGCGTGGACGCCCGAGAGATCCTCCTCGTCCACCTCGTATTCCCCGACCTCAAAGGGGATCCCCGCCGTCTCCAGCAGCCGCATCGCGTTCGTTTTCGTCATGATTCCGCATTCCTTCTTGTTGATCTTTATTTCCATGATACCACATCGCCGCGCGGAATGCAAGGGCGTCCGTGTGTCCGAATGAATAAAAAATCACGCGGATCGGGGGAAAATCCTTGCAATCCGTCTATGGAAGAGGCGCGCGATTCGTGCTATAATAAAAGCAGATAAGCACATCGGGAGGCGCACATGGGAAACACGATCCGCAAATACCTGAAAAAATACTTCATCGACGCGATGGGCGCGATGGCGCAGGGCCTCTTCGCCTCGCTCCTCATCGGGACGATCTTCTCAACGCTCGGGAAGTACACCGGGCTCACGCTCTTTACGGACATCAACGCCTTCGCCTCGGCCTCGTCCGGCATGGCGATCGGCGTCGCGGTCGCGCTCTCGATGAAGGCGCATCCGATGGTCGTCTTCTCCTGCGCGACGGTCGGGTATGCCGGGTACAGCCTCGGCACGACGATCGGGGATTTCAACGTCACGGCGGGTCCCGCGGGCGCGTTCGTGGCGGTCATCGTCGCGGCGGAGCTCGGGATGCTCGTCTCGAAGAAGACGAAGGTCGACATCCTTGTGACGCCGTCCGTGACCATCGTCTCCGGCGTGCTCGTCGCGAAGCTCGTCTCCCCGGGCGTCGCCTGGCTGATGTACTGGCTCGGTCATTTCGTCAACACGGCGACGGAATACCGCCCGCTGCTGATGGGCATCGTCGTCTCCGTGGTCGTCGGCATGGTGTTGACACTGCCGATCTCCTCCGCCGCCCTCTGCGCGATGATCGCGATCTCCGGGCTTGCGGGAGGCGCCGCCGCGGTGGGATGCTGCTGCCAGATGGTGGGCTTTGCGGTCTGCTCGTTCCGGGAGAACCGGTGGGGCGGCCTTGTCTCGCAGGGACTCGGCACGTCGATGCTCCAGATGGGGAATATCTGCCGCCATCCGCAGATCTGGATCCCGCCGACTTTGACCTCGGCGATCTGCGGGCCGCTTTCGACGCTCGTTTTCAAGCTCGAATGCACGGGTGTCTCCGCCGGCATGGGGACCTGCGGGCTCGTCGGTCCGATCGGGATCGTCGCCGCCTCCGGGACCTCCGCGCGCGTCTGGGCGGGGATCGCCATCCTCTGCGTTCTCCTGCCGGCCGTCCTCTCCGTCCTCTTCACGGAGATCATGAAGAAGCTCGGCTGGATCCGCGAGGGCTACATGAAGCTCGGAGAATAAGAAATAATACAGGAAAAGAGAGCGCGGCGCGCACAAAAACCGCGCTCTTTTTGATTTCTCCTGCACTCCGCTCTTGCAAACGGCGCGGATTTATGGTATGATATCGGCAGACGGATATGAAGGAAGGAATGCTTATGCCTGAGAAGAAAACAGGGAAGAAGATCATCGCCGTGAACCGGAAGGCCCGGCACGACTATTTCGTCGAGGACACGTACGAGGCGGGCATCGCGCTCTACGGGACCGAGGTGAAGAGCGTGCGGATGGGCCAGGTGAATCTGAAGGACTCGTACTGCCGCGTGAAGGACGGCGAGCTCTACGCGATCGGGGTGCACATCTCGCCCTACGAAAAGGGGAACATCTTCAATCGAGAGCCGATGCGGGACAAGAAGCTCCTCATGCACAAAAAGGAGATTCTGAAGCTGAGTCAGTACGTGACGCGGGACAGCTACACGCTCGTGCCGCTGTCGCTGTATTTCTCCGGCTCGAACGTAAAGATGGAGGTCGGACTCTGCAAGGGCAAGAAGCTCTGGGACAAGCGCGAATCCGACGCGAAGGCCGACGCGGGCCGGGAGATCGAGCGGGTGACGAAATCGCACGCAAAGAGCGGACGGTATGAGGAGTGAAGACGCGGGAGGCGGCAGATGTGGGAATCGCATCTCCCCGACTTGCTTCGCAAGACAGGCGGTTATTTCCTGACCAACCATTCTCCATCAATGAAAAAAGAGGAACCTTTGGTTCCTCTTTTTCGTGTCAAAGGGGTACGAAAAAGATGGATATGCGTTTTTTATAGATGAATTCGAACCATCGGAAATGATGGATCGCGGTTTTGAAGGATCAAAGATCCCGTCAAACCGGGATTTGTCATTATAACAACTTACAATACTTTATAAGTTCTTGATCTTTCTTTGAAGTTTGAAATCCAAGTTTTTGGAATAAAAGGATTGACGGAATATTTGTCTCTTCGATATATACTTCTATTGTTTTAACAGCACTCGGCAATAGTGAAAAGAAT
>CACZSA010000255.1 GCA_902783705.1 uncultured Ruminococcus sp. | reverse complement strand
CTTTTTTTCTTGGAGCCTGCTCCTCGGTCGAGATGATGCAGTTCTGTTTTGCCCTTCGCTTTTCAGCGGGAGTTTCGGAAGCGGCTAGATATGAGTTGTGTAAAAAATGCGGACGGGAGGATTCACACCCCGTCTTCGGGCATCGGGTATCCGTACACCGCCGCGCACTCCCGGACCGTCAGGCGGCGGATCACCGCGCCGGAGTCCGAGAAAACGCGGAGATAGGACATTCCGAAATCCGCCGTCACCTCCGCCGTGGAATACACGAGGCCGTCGTCCGCGAAGAGCTCGATCCCGGCGACGTCGATGAGAAGCCGGAGATCGACCGTCCGGCTGTCGTAGGAGATCGGCATGTCGTTGGTCCCCGCGGCGGTCTCAACGAGCAGGCGGTTCCGGGCCGGGGACACGCGGAGCAGGACGCCGAAGACCTGGATCTCGAACTCCCCGTCCGCGAAATCCGACCGGAGCCGGATATCATACGCCCGCATCCCGAGCGGGACCGTGAAGCAGCCGCCCGCCTCGATCTGCACGTCCTCGTGCTCCTCGGTCCGGGTCCAGTATTTCTCAAGCTCCCGGACGGGCTGCGCGCGCAGGCGGTAGATCTCCCCGGAACGCACGAGGGACATCTCCGTCGCGATCCCGATCTGGTTTTCGAAGGGCGAGTCCGGCATGTGCATCTTGTCGTAGGTGACGCGGATCCGCCGGGGATAGAGGCCGCCGCATTCCCGCGTGTCGGGGAAGGAAAACGTCTGTCCGGCGTAGCTGCATCGGTTTCCGTAGTGGTACGGACGGACGCTCTGACGCGGGACGAAGCCGTCCGGGGTGAGGCGCCCGACGGTGTAGTGATCCTGCCCGCCGGAGAGGACCCAGAGACGCTCGCCGCCCTCGCCGAGGAGGGGATAAAAATCGGGGCATTCGGAGTCCTCCGGGAGGTTCAGCGTCTGGAAGGGCTCCCAGTGCAGGAGATTCTGCGAGGTGAAGAGGGCGTATTCGCTCTCCTCCATATAGAGCGCCATGACGTACCTGCCGAGCTCCGCGGCGTAGGTGACCTTCGGGTCGCGGTTGTCCGCGCGGATGTGCCCGAGAACCGGGGAGAGGGGCGACTTGCGGAAGGTCATCCCGGCGTCCGTCGAGACGGCGAGGCACTGCGTGAACCGCTTTCCCGCGGACAGGGGAGAGACGCCGCCCGCTGCGGTGTAGAAGAGCAGGATCGGCGGCGGATCGTCCGGGGACTGACGCAGGCCGCTCGCGTTTTCCGTGTCGACGTACGCGCTGCCGGAAAAGACGTCGCCCTCCTCGTCCGGGAAGAGCGCGGGCGGAAGCTCACGCCACCGGATGAGATCGTCCGAGACGGCGTGGCCCCAATGCATCGTGCCCCAGAGCGGCGAGGCCGGATTGAACTGATAGAAGAGGTGATACGTCCCGCCGTAGAAGAACAGCCCGTTCGGATCGCTCAGCCATCCCCGGCAGGCGGTGTAGTGGATGAACGGCCGCTGACTGCTCGCCGGATCGCTGCCGGGGAGCGCTTCGGCAAAGGAAAAGCTCAGCCGCGCCTCCGGGGTGAGCGTGACGGTGAAGGTCTGTCCGCGGAACCGCTCGACGTCGATATAGCTGTAATACTTCGGATGCAGAGCTTCCACGGGGGCGGTGAGGGAGAGCGCGGGGGACCCGTTCTCATCCGTGAAGAGGAGGGTCTTGTCGCTCACGTTGGTGTTGACGGGGATGACGAGGTATCGCCCGCTGACGGTCATTTTCATGCGTTCCCCCTTACCTGTGCATCTTCCGGAACCGCTGCGGCGTCACCTTTTCGTGATAGCGGAAGTATTTCTCGAACAGCTCCGTCTCCGGGAAGCCGATCGATTCCCCGATCTTCTGCACCGAGACGTCCGTCGTCGCGAGAAGCCGCTTCGCCATGCTGATCTTGCGGTCGTTCACATATTTGCGGACGGTGATGCCGTAGCGCGCGCGGAAATTCCGGGCCAGATAGTCCTTGTTGTAGCCGAAATGCGCCGCGATGTCGTCGACGGTCAGCATGGTGCCGATATTGCCGTTGATGTACTCCATGACGGAGACCATGAGCGAGAAATTGCTCCGGTCGTCGATTTCGGCGTTGCGGCGGATCGTATAGAGCAGGGAGAGCAGGATCGCGTCCCCCTCGTAGTTCTGGTTCCCGGAGGATTCCATCATCGTCTCCGAGAGGCGCGTGAAGAGCTTGTTGATGAAGAAGCCGTCCTCCTTGACGGAGATCACGCGCTCCGAGATCCCCTCGGTCATCTCGTCGGAGCAGGTGAACTCCGCCGTGCAGAAGGAGGTCTTGCCGGACGACTGCCGGAACCCGACAACCGTGCGGTAATTCGGGATGACGAGCAGCTCGCCCGCGCCGATCGTATACGCCGTCTCCCCCACGGTGAGGTGGACCTCGCCGCCGAGGACGTACAGGATCTCGCTGTATTCGAGAAAGCGCCGGGCGTAGAGCATCTCCTCGTTGACGGAGAGATAGTAGCAGCTCCGCGCCTTGACGTAGGTTTTGATATCGATTTTCTGGTATCCCGGCTTGGCGGGCAGACAAATCATAACGGATCCCCCCGATCGTGATGCCTGTGACGGATGTTTACCACTGTTTTCTCCACTGCGCCGGAGTGGTCCCGTAGCTGTCCCGGAAGCAGCGGTTGAAGGACGAGAGCGAATTGAAGCCGCAGGACTCCGCGACGTCGACGATCGTGCGGTCCGAGGAGCGGAGCAGGATCGCCGCCATGCGCAGGCGGATGTTCGTGATGTAGTTGAGCGGCGTCGCGCCCGTCTGTTCGGTGAAGAGCTTGCGGAAGTAGTTGACGCTGTAATTGCTCTGCGCGGCGAGGTCCTTCACCGTCATGCGCTCGCCGTAGTGGTTGACGATGTACTTGATCGACGCGTAGATCTTCGGATCGATGACCTTCGCGGCGGGCGTCTCCTCCAGCTCCGCCTCCCCCTCGCAGCGCAGAAATTTGAGGACGAGCGCGTTGAGCAGATGCGTGATGACGGCGACGCTCGATTCGTCGTGCCGCTCGGCCTCCGCGTAAATGAGCTCCACGAGCTGGGCCATCTCCTCGTTCCAGATCACGTTCCGGCTGACCGGGATCTCCTTCTGCCCGAAGAGCTTCTCCCAGTCGATCGTCAGGTATTTCCAGCGGGAGGGGAAGTCGTTCGGGCTCTGCGCGATGTGCGGCTGGGAGGAGGCGATGAAGGTCACGCAGCCCTTGCGGAACGGGTAGACCTTGTTCTTCACGAGGAAGATCCCCTCGCCCTCGAGGCAGACGCCGATCTCAAAGCCGTTGTGATAGTGCAGCTTCTTGTGATTGAACGTGCGCTGCGTGTATTCAAAGAAATAGACGGGATAGTTTTCGTCGTAATCGATCGGAAAATAAACGACGCTCTCCAGATATTCCGAATAATCGGCAAGGGTATTCTGCTCCATGGGATCCCTCCGGCGGAAGAATGGTATGATTCATTATACCCTTTTCTTCAAAAACAATCAAGAGGAAACACGGCCTTCGATTCGAATTTGTGATTATTGGATAAGGAATCGGCAAATAAACTATTCATCCTGCACGAATCAGTGAAATTTCGCCCTTTCGTCAGAGTGTTTTTTGCACGTTATAGCGTTCTTTTTCGGTGGACTTCCACCCCGGCGCAATTTATAATAAAACTATAAACCCGGAGTATGTCCGATCAAATGAAAGGTCTTCTCATGAAACGCCTGCTCTCGCTTGCCCTCGCCGTCCTTCTTCCGGCTCTTGCCGCGCTCTCCTGTGAGAGGAACAGCCCGGATCCCGCCGATCCGACGCCCGCGGAAACGGGCTTGTTGCAGACGGAATCCCCCGCTCCGGAGGACAAGGATCGGGACGATGTCTGGACCATCTCCGACGAGGATCTGCGCGACCGCATCCTCGGGGGCTGGATCGGCTCGATGATTGGGGTCACGTGGGGCGCGCCGACGGAGTTCCGCTACTGCCGCCGGATCATCCCGGAGGAGGAGATGCCCGTGTGGCGCTCCTCGCTCATCAACGACGCGTTCGGGCAGGACGACCTCTACGTCGAGATCCCGCTCATGGACGCGATGGCGGAGCACGGCGTGCTCTGCGATGTGGAGAAAATGGCGGAGAAATTCCGTGACGCCGCCTTCCCGCTCTGGCATGCGAACATGCAGGGGAGGAAAAACCTCCAGAACGGCCTTTTGCCGCCGGATTCCGGGAGCTATGCCTATAACGTCCACGCGGACGACATCGACTGGCAGATCGAATGCGACTTCCTCGGCATGATGTATCCCGCGCTCGTCAACGCGGTCGCTGAACGCTCCTTTGAGATCGGGCACATCATGAACTACGGCGACGGCGTGTACGGCGGGGTGTTCATCGCGGCGATGCATGCGGCGGCCTACCGCGCGTCCTCCGTCATGGAGATCGTGGAAGACGGCCTCGCGGTGATCCCGGAGAATACGAAATTCCGCGCGCTGATCGAGGACGTGATCGACTCCTACAACCGCGGCGACACATGGCAGGAGAACTGGCGCATGCTCGAGGACCGCTGGGCGGGGGACGACAAGTGCCCGGAATGCGCGGGGGACCTCAACATCGACGCGAAGCTCAACTCCGGGTATGTGGTGATCGGCCTCCTGTACGGGGACGGGGATCTCGCCGAGACGGTCCGGATCTCCACGCGCTGCGGACAGGACAGCGACTGCAACCCGTCGAGCGCGGCGTCGATCCTCGGCAACTGGACCGGGGCGTCCGGCATCGATGACATTTATACGAAGGAACTCGACTGGGACGGTCGGAAATTCTCGAACACCGACTACACCTTCCGCGACGTGATGGAGCTGGCGCTCGGTCAGACGCGGGACCTGCTCCTCTCCTCCGGCGCGGTCTGCGAGGAGGGCGAGTGGAGGATCCCGCGGGATAAGGAGACGGTTCAGGTCCCGTATGAACAGTGGCCCGACGGCATCTCCGGAGCCCTCGAGGTGACGGGCGGCGCGAACCGGAGCGTTTCCGTGAAGCTCTCCGTCTTTGAATTCGGCGAGGCGCTCGATTCTGTCCGCGTCGACATGGGGGACGGCTTTGTCTGCGACGCGCAGCCGATCGTCTATACCTACGCCGAGCCCGGAGAGTACACCGTGACCTGCCTGGTCCGCGGCGCGTCCGGGAGCGAGCTGACGCTGTCGAGGACGGTGTCCGTCCGGGATTCGTCCGTCCTGCCGGGCCGCGCGGTCTGCACCGTCATGAGCCCGAAGGGCGGCGGCAGCGCGGACCCGGAGATCATGCGGGACGGCGTGATCCCGGAGAAGGGCAATTCCGATTCCGCGCTTCAATACGACACCTACGACGGCGGCGCGAAGAAGACCTTCATCTTCGCCGGGGTGACCTTTGACGCCGACGCGACCCTCGACGGCGTGCGCTTCACCGAGGGCAAGCACTTCTGGGACGGCGGCTGGTTCGACGGCGAGCCGTACGTCGAGATTTACAACGACGGCGTGTGGAGAAGAGCCGAGGCCGCGATCGACCGGGAATACCCCGGGAACAGCGAAGGCGAGCAGGGACCGTCGTTTGAGACCTACGAATTCACCTTCGCGGAGCCGGTTCGGTGCCGGGGCGTGCGTATCGCCGGAAAGCCGGGCGGCTCGGCGTACTTCATCAGCGTCGGCGAGATCTCGCCCGTCGTGCGGGAGATCCACGGCGAGGCGGCGGAGAGCGCGGAGGGACCGATCATCGTCTGCAGCGTTGCGTCCCCGACGGGCGGCGGCGCGAAGGACATCCGCGTGATCTGCGACGGCGTGAAGCCGAAGGCGGCCTCGGCGACTGATCCCATGCAGTACGACACCTACCACGGAGGCTCGGGTCCCGAGGAGACCTACATCGGTTACCTCTACCGAACGCCGCGGACGGTCAGCGAAATATCGTTCACCGAAGGCAATCATTTCTGGGACGGCGGATGGTTCCGCGACGGCGCGCCTGCACTCGAGGTCTGGACGGGGAGCGAATGGGTCCGCTGCGACTGCGAGACGACGCCCGCCTATCCCGTCTCGAATACCCGCGCGCTCTTCGGGGACGGGTATGACACCTACGTCTTCCGGCTCGCGGAGCCCGTGGAGTGCCGGGGCGTGCGGCTCATCGGCACGGCGGGCGGCGAACATGGATTCATCAGCATCGCGGAGCTTGAGGTCCGGTGAGAACCATTGCTGCCCGGATCAGCCTCGACGTGCGTTCATACCGGATGATTGGGAAAACGTCAGGGGGACGGGATGAAAAACTGGGGAGAACAAGCCGAAGAGATCATGAGAGCCCGTTTCGGCAAAGACACCGTCATCGCGCTCGCGACAGAGGAGGACGGAGTGCCTTTTGTCCGGTTCGTAAATGCTTTTTATGAAGATCGGAAGTTTTACGTGATCACCTGGGGGCTGTCGGCAAAAGTGCGTCAGATCGAAAAGAATCCTCTTGCCGCGGTTGCGGGCGATTGGTTTACCGGTCACGGAAGGGGAGAAAATCTCGGCTTTATCGGGAGAGAGGAAAACCGGCAGATCGCCGATAAGCTGAAGGAGGTCTTCTCCGAGTGGATCTGCAACGGGCATACCGATCTGAAAAACGAGAACGCGATCATTCTGCTCATAGAACTGACAGACGGGATTCTGCTTTCTCACGGCACCAAATACGAGCTTTAAAGAGACGGCGGCCGATTCGCCGCTGTATGGCCGGATTTATGAAAGGAGTCTGATCATGAACCAGAGACTTTTATGGAAAACCTCGCCGCTCATCGAGTGGATGCAGTGCTTCGACGAGGGCAGGGACGTGGAGCGGCTTCGTCCCCTGTGCGAGGAGATCGAGGAGCACGACCGCCTGACGGATCCCGTCTACGGGGAGCTCGCGGCGAAGATCGCCGGGGAGATGGAGGCGGCGCCGATGCGTCCCGATTTCCCCTACGAGGAACCGAATGACCTCGAGGCGATCCGCGCGGCCCGTCCGGCGAAGAGGCACCGCCTGCACCTGACCCTCGGCGAGGGCGATCTTCTCCTCCGCTGGAGAGGCGCGTGGGAGGGCCGCGTCGCGGGGTGCCTGCTCGGCAAGCCGGTCGAGGGACTCCGCAGCGAGGCAATAAACAAGCTGCTCGCCGGGACGAACAACCTTCCGATGAACCGCTACATCCGGCGCGCGGAATTCACGGAGCAGGTGATCGAGGAGATCCACCCGTGGATGGAGAGCTGCTGGGGCGACAACGTCCCGAACGGCTTCCCGGTGGACGACGATCTGAACTACACCGTCTTCGCGATGGACCTGATCCGGCGGCGCGGGAAGAATTTCACCTCCGAGGACGTGATCGGCGGCTGGGCGGGAAGGATCCCGGCGCATTCGACCTTCACGGCGGAGCGGGTGGCCTACCGCAACTACATCGCGGGCATCCCGGTCCCGGAGTGCGGCTCCTACTTCAATCCCTTCCGTGAGTACATCGGCGCGCAGATCCGCGTGGACTATTACGGCTACATCAACCCCGGCGATCCCGAGGCCGCGGCGGAAATGGCATGGCGGGACGCGCGGGTGTCCCATGTGAAAAACGGCATCTACGGGGCCATGTTCATCGCCGCCGTGATCGCCGCATCCGCCGCGACGGACGATCCGCTCACCGCTATCGAAGCGGGGCTCGACGAGATCCCGGCGAACTGCCGCCTCCGCATGTATGTCGACAAGATCATCGCCCTCTGGAAGTCCGGCGGGACCTGGGACGAGGCGTACGCCATGTTCCACGCCGATTTCGACGAAAACAACGACTACGGCTGGTGCCATGCCGCGGCGAACTGCATGATCGTCTCCTCCGCCTTACTCTGGGGAGGCGGCGACTACGGAAAGAGCATCTGCCTCGCCGTGCAGAGCGCATTCGACACGGACTGCAACGGCGCGACGGTCGGCTCGATCATCGGCATGATGAAGGGCATCGACGCGGTATCCGAGGAATGGCGCGCACCCTGCCGCGGGATCATCAACACCATCGTGTACGGCCGCGGCCGCGTCACGGTGGACGACATGGTCAAGGCGACGCTCAACGCATACCGTCTGTGACGGGAAGAACGATACACAACCGAAAAGGAGGTACGTGATGAAAAGGGTACTTGCAATGCTTCTCGCGGCGGTCCTGCTGCTCGGTTCCGTGACCGCGTGCTCCGAGAACAAGCCGGACCCGGAGGAGAAGCCCCAGCCGACAGCGGGGACCCCGACCGCCGTGGAGGAGATCCCCGAGGAAACGGAATACGACATCCTCGCTTATCTCGGAGAGGCGGACTGGCAGGGCAGGGAATTCACCGTCGTCGGACGGGACGCGAATTCCGGCGAATGGGAAATGTTTGAGCTCAATGCCGACGAGGAGACCGGGGAGCCGCTCAACGACGCGGTATTCGCCCGGAACCTGATCCTCGAGGAACGGTACAATCTGAAAGTCGTGGGCTTCAAGTCGTCCTCGTATCTGAACGATTTCCGGACGTCTGTGCTGTCCGACACCGCGGATTTCGAGGGCGCGCTCCTGCCGGCGGATCAGGCGGCGGCATCGGCGGCGGAGGGGCTGTTCTACAACTTCAACGCCCTCCCTGGCCTCGATCTTGAGAACATCTGGTTCGATCAGAACGCCCGGAAGACCCTGTCCGTCGGGAACAAGCTCTTCTACTGCTACGGCGACATGAACCTGCAGAACCTCGATCTGGCGTGGTGCGTGATGTTCAACAAGCAGCTCGCGGAGAACCATCAGATCGGCGATCTCTACGGTCTCGTCGACCGGAACGAATGGACGATCGACAAGCTGTTCGAGCTGTCCACCGACGCGACGGTCGATCTCAACGGCGACGGCACCTTCAATGAGCGCGACCAGTGGGGCATGATCACCCCGTTCGACCGGACCGCGTTCGCCCTGATGTACGGCGCGGGCGTCGAGTTCGTGAGCAAGAACGCGGAGGACTACCCGGAATACAAGCCGCTTGACGAGAAGACCTTCGACCTCTTCTCGAAGATCCTCACCTTCTACCACAAGGGGAACAACGTCCAGAACATCAACGCCCTCGGACGCGCATGGCGCGAGGCGGAGGAGATGTTCATGAACAACCAGGGCCTGTTCTACGTCGAGTGCATGCAGAATCTGGCGCGGTTCCGCGAGATGGAGGTCGACTTCGGCGTTCTCCCGATGCCGAAATACACCGCCGATCAGGCCGAATACCGCCACATGGTCTGCAATTTCCCGGCGGCGTTCATCATTCCGCAGAACTGCCGCGATCTCGACTTCGCGGGATTTGTGACCGAGGCCCTCAACGCGGCGTCGCATGAGACCGTCCGCGCGGCATACGTGGACAAGTGCCTGATGTACAAGTACTCCCGCGACGAGGAGTCCACCGGGATGCTCCAGATCATCCTCGGCACGATGTACTACGATCCAACCTATATCTACGGCTGGGGCAACCTGGTCAACTCCATCGGCATGCTCGTCTCGAAGAACTACGACGTGCTCGCCTCGCAGGAAAAATCCCTGCAGAAGAAGCTCGTCAGCGACATCGAGGACACCGTCAAGGCCTACGAAAAGCTCGACTGAGCGGCAATCCAAAACGACCCAACCCGGAGAGTGCGCTCCCCGGCGGGAATACAGCCATCCGAAACGAATCCAAATCATCCATCTTTAAAGGAGGATACCATGAAAAAGCTCTCTCTGATTCTCTCCTGCATCCTTCTGCTGACGGCGGCCCTTGCCGTCTCCGTCAGCGCGGCGGACATGTTCGTCGAGCGCGAACTCACCCCGATCGTCTCCGTTGAGGAGCCGAAGGGCGGCGGAAACCACGACATCTACGTCATCAACGACGGTGTGTTCGGCGACACGGACAAGGAGCAGTACGACACCTACTGCGCGCGTTCCGAACCCGGCGAAGACTTCATCGGCTACACCTTCCCGAAGCCGTACACCGTCAAGGCGTTCGAGTTCACCGAAGGCAACCACTTCTGGGACGGCGGCTGGTTCGAAATGGGGACCCAGCGCATCGAGATCCTGAAGAACGGCGAATGGAGCCAGCTCGACGGCGTCTCCTGCGATCCCGAATACCCGGCAGGCCTCTTCCAGGACGATTTCGGCGATCCCTTCGAGACCTTTACCTTCACCTTTGATCCTGTGGAATGCGACGGCATCCGGATCGCGGGCATGGCGGGCGGTCAGGCGAGCTTCATCTCCTGCGCCGAGGTCCGCATCCTCGCCGAGGTTCCGGACGATTACGTCGTAGCGGACCCGCACGGCGACGCGCTCGCAGCGGAAGAGGCGGCGAAGGCCGTTGAAGAGGCCGCAAAGACCGAGGCCGACCTCGCGGCGGGCTACATCACCCGTCTGTTCACTCCCTCCACCAACATCGATCAGCCCGCGGGCGGCGGCAACCACGACATCAATGTCATCAATGACCTGGACTGGATCGGCGAGGGCGAGGAAGGCGTCGACAAGAGACAGTACGACACCTACATCGCCGCGACCGAACCGCACGAGGTCTGGTTTGCCTACGACTTCGGCGGCAAGACCTACAACGTCACCTCCGTGGAATACTACGAAGGCATGCTCTTCTGGGACGGCGGCTACTTCTCCGACGGCCTGCGCCTCGAAGCGCTGAAGAACGGAGAATGGGTCGCGGTGAATGCCGATTCCGGCTACCCGGTATCCGCGAACTCCGAGGATCACGAGCCCGGCGGTCAGGTCTGGACGTTCAGCTTTGATCCCATCGCGTGCGAAGGCATCCGCATCATCGGCACGGCAGGCGGCGAACACTTCTTCACCTCCATTTCCGAGCTGAGAATCAAGGGCTCGGAAGCGACCGGCGAGGAACCCGCTGCCGAAGCGCCTGCTGCCGAAGAGCCGGCTGCCGAGGAACCGGCTGCTGAGGAGACCGCCGTCGAGGAGACCGTCACGGTCGAACCCGTCGCCGAGACCCCCGCTGCAGCCGAGGAGAAATCCCCGAATACGTTCGATCCCGCGATCATCGCCGCCGTCTCCGCGATCCTGTCGCTCTGCGGCTTCGCGTCCGTGAAGAGCAGAAAGCACTGACCACGTCCGGAGGCAGCTCATGTACAGCAACAACAATCCGAAACAGCCCGACCGCCTCGATGAGATCCTCGCGCTCCGACCGGAGGGCGCCGATCTTGCCGCCATGACGCCGGACCGTCTCCGGGAACGGATCAAGGGTGCGCTTGTCGGGCGGTTTGCAGGGTGCATGCTCGGTGTCCCCGTGGAGAATTACGCAGTCCTCCGGATGGAAGCCATCGCCGCGGAGACCGGAACGTCCTTCCCGCCAAAGACCTACTGGCGCGGGACCGACCGGGCGGACTACCTCCACTACGGCGTGAACCCGATCCGGGACTACCTCGAGGATCATATCTGCTGCGCGGGCGCGGACGATGACGTGACCTACACGATCCTCAACCTGCTCCTGCTCGAGAAATACGGCAAGGGCTACACCGTGGACGACGTCGGACAGCTCTGGCTGGACATTCTTCCGACCGCCTGCACCGCGGAGGACGAGGCCCTCGGACAGCTCAGAGCCGGGACCCGGGCCGAGCACGCGGCGGAGTTCAACGGATTTGTCGAGTGGATCGGCGCGGCGATCCGTGCAGATGCGTTCGGATATGCCTCGGCGGGCGATCCGGTCGCGGCGGCAAAGCTCTCCTACAACGACGCCTTCCTGACCCACCGTCAGAACGGCATCTACGGCGAGATGTTCTGCGCTGCCGCGATTGCCGCCGCCTTCACCGCACCGACACCGCTCGACGCTGTGCGTGCCGGCATGAAGCAGATCCCCGTGGAGTCCGATCTGTACAAATCGCTCGAATGGGCGTTCGAGGTGCAGGACCGGGTGACGTGCTGGCAGAGAGCGCGCATGCTCATCGACGAGCGCTTCGGCGGCTACCACTGCGTCCACACCGTGAACAACATGGTCGCCATCGTCTTTTCGCTGATGCTCGGCGGTCTCGACTTTGAGAAGTGCATCGGCGAGTGCATCGCGATCGGGCTTGACAACGACTGCACGGGCGCGACGGTCGGCTCGATCATCGGCGCTTCGGTCGGGATCGAAGGAATTCCCGCGCACTGGTATGACCGCTTCCACGACAAGGTCATGACCTACATCGTCGGTCACCGCGAGAACTCCATCGAAGACATCGTGGACCGGTTCGTGAAGCTCAACGGGTAACCCCCAAAGAAACAGACAGGGCAGGGTGAAAACCCTGTCCTTTTTGTGCGGAAACGGCTCTATGCAAGTCGGATCCGTACAAGAACGGCGCGAAAAAAAGGTTGCGCATCCGGGAAATATATGGTATAATAAACACATCGCAATAAATCAAATGACAGCGACGCAAAGGAGATTCGGGCAATGTTTTACAGGGATTTTCAGGGAATGAAGCTCTCCGCGCTGGGGTTCGGGGCGATGCGCCTGCCCGTGATCGGCGGGGACGACGGGCGGATCGACGAGGCGTCTGTGCTGCGGATGGTCGACACCGCCATGCAGAACGGCATCAACTACTACGACACCGCATGGGGCTATCACGGCGAGAACTCCGAGCTCGTCATGGGCCGTGCCCTCGGACGCTATCCGCGGGACAGCTATTATCTCGCGACCAAATTCCCCGGCTACGATCCGTCGAACTGGGGAAAGGTTGAAGAGATCTTCGAGCGCCAGCTTGAGAAGCTCGGCGTGGAGTATTTCGACTTCTACCTCTTCCACAACGTCTGCGAGATGAACATCGACGCATACCTCGACGACGGGAAGTACGGCATTTATTCCTATCTCATGGAGCAGAAGCGGAACGGGCGGATCCGTCACCTCGGCTTCTCCTGCCACGGCGCGATAGACGTTCTGAAGCGCTTCCTCGACGCGTACGGGGAAAACATGGAATTCTGCCAGCTGCAGCTCAACTACCTCGACTGGACCTTCCAGAACGGGCGGGAGAAGGTGGAATTGCTGGGAGAGCGCGGCATCCCCGTCTGGGTCATGGAGCCCCTGCGCGGCGGAAAGCTTGCCAGCCTCGCGCCGGAGGACGAAGAAAAGCTCAAAGCGCTCCGCCCGGACGAGGAGATCCCGGCGTGGGCGTTCCGCTTCCTCGAGAGCATTCCGTCCGTGACCGTGATCCTCTCCGGCATGTCGAACGAGGAACAGCTTGAGAAGAATCTCAAAACCTTCGAAGAGGACAGGCCGCTGTCCGAGGAGGAGCAGGCGGTCCTTTCCGGGATTGCCGAAAAGATGCTCTCCGCCGGGACCGTTCCCTGCACGGCATGCCACTACTGCGTGAGCCACTGTCCGATGGGGCTCGACATTCCGCGCCTGATCGCGCTTTATAACGAACACGCCTACACCGGCGGCGGATTCATCGCGCCCATGGCCCTCGCCGCGCTCCCGGACGACAAGAAGCCGTCCTCCTGCATCGGATGTCAGAGCTGCGAGGAGGTATGTCCCCAGCAGATCCGGATCTCGGAGATCATGGCGGATTTCGCCGAGCGACTCTGAGACGCGGGGGCTAACCATGAAAACGCTCAGACGGATCGCATGCCTCCCGGCTCTCTTCGTGCTCCTCGTCTGCCTCGCCGCGTGCGGGACCGTTCGGCCGGAGCAGGCGGTCGAGCCGGAGAAGCCGGAGCAGGAGGAGACCGTTCAGAATACGGAAGCAGAGGCACCCGCCGATCCCATTGCAGAAGCAGCGGACACTGCGGCGGAGAACGTGCCTCTGGAAGAAGGAGACAATATGATTTACGCACACATCGGAGAGGAGACCCTCAAAATCCGTCCGGCGGCGAATTCCTCGGCGGAGGCTTTCGCGGCTCTCCTCGCAGACGGGGACATCACCGTCGAGATGAGCGATTACGGCGGATTTGAGAAGGTCGGGCCGCTCGGCGTCTCGATCGCCACGAACGACGAGCGCATCACGACGGAGCCGGGAGACGTGATCCTCTATCAGGGAAATCAGATCACGATCTACTATGCCGAGAACACGTGGACGTTCACCCGCCTCGGCAAGGTGGAGGACCTCACGCCGGACGAGCTCCGGGAGATCCTCGGCGACGGAGACCCGACGGTGGTCTTTTCGCTGAAATAAACGACGATCACGCAAAGACAGCCGCCCGGATGCGGATTTCCGGACGGCTGTTGTGCTTTTCTGGTGCGGATTCGGTTCCCGATGGGTCAACCCTCGTAATACCCGCGGATCTTCTTCATGCTGTTTTTGAGGGATTTCTCGAGCTTCTTGTAGCGCGAGGCGAAGTTCATGTCGCGGTCCATCATCATGTCGCGGAAGAGGTAGGGAATGCGCACGCACTCGGCCTCCCCGAACAGGAAGGAGAAGTCGTAGTTCCGCCCCGCGAGGACGAGGTCCACCATGTTCGACGTGTCTTCGTCGAGCGAATACTTGCCCTTGAGCGCGATGTCGTAGTATTCCGGATAGACGCTGCGCCAGCTCTCGGCGGAGAGGGCCTCCATGACCGTTCCGATGAAGGTGAGGTCCTCGTCCTTCTTGAACATCGGAATGCCGATCACGGTGTACTGGTCGCGCGAGTTGGTCAGGTACATCTCCTGCGTCTCATCCCATTTCGGATAGGGCAGGATGCCGTACGCGCTGTCCATGTAGCGGTAGACGGTGAAGGCGTCGTCGAAGACCGAGGGCACGAAGCAGACGCCGTCCGCCGCGAACATGTTGACCTCATTCTCCGCCGAGCTCACGTCTCCGTATCCGCCTTCGGTGTTGTAATAAAAATGATACATCTTCTCGAGCGCGGCGATGGTTTTCTCCGTATTGATCGCGGGGACGGGGAAGCCCTCCTCGTCCTTGACGGTGATCGGCTGGTCGAAGGCGGGGAGCCATGCGTCGCAGCTGATCCCGGGCCATGCCGCGAAGCCGTAGACGTCTCCGTCGTCGCGCCGTCCGTCGCCGTTCTTGTCCTCGTAGATCGAGGAGGTCAGCTCGATGAAGTGATCGATCGTCCATGTCCCCTCATAGACCGCGCTGTAAAGCGATTCGGGCGTGATGCCGTATTTTTCCGTCAGCGGCACATGGAAGAAGATGGCGTAGGTCGTGAGGAGCGAGGAGATATTGACGTCTCCGGTCGCCGTGTAGAGGATCCCGTTGATCGTGTTCTGTTCGTTGGCGAGCGAATTCCACCATGGCCGGGAGAAGTCGACGTTCGGGACCTCGAGCCAGTTACGGTACGCGTGCGCGTGGATCGGCGTATAGGCGCGGTAGGCGTAGTGCGACACGACCTCATACGCGTCCGTCCCCGATTTCACGAGCGTTCCCACGTCGCTGGTGATCGCGGAGAGGGAATCGTAGTCGACCGAGACGATCTTGACGCCGAAGCGGTCCTCGACCTTGAGGTTCCGGTTGTAGACGGCGTCGTTCGTGCCCTCGCCCGTCAGCTCCTCCGCGTAGAATTCATAGGTGCGGGAGGTCTGCTGCGCCGCGCGGAAATCCCTTCCGCCGAAATCGATCTCGGGCAGATTGTCCGGCACTGAGGCGCGGTCCATGCGGTCATCTGCATCTTCTTTTGCCGTCGTTTCGGCAGCGGGCAGGACATCCGCCTCCGGCGCGCCTGCGCTGTTCTCTTCGACCGGCGTCTCCGAGCAGGCGGACAGCGCCAGCATGCAGAGCGCCAGCATCCCCGCCATGGTCCGTTTCAGATGGATTTCTTTCATGATGAATACCTCCTCCGGGAGACAGAATGAATGGAGCTTCCATACCCTGATTATACACGATCCTGAATGAAAATACAATAGGGCGGGAGCGATTGAGAGCATAAAAATACGGAAGAGATTTCCGTGTTTTCCCCTGCGTTCATGATTCCGCAAAGAATATGTGCTATGATGGAGAAAACGGAAAGCATCCGGAGGGATTCTGCATTGAAACGGGATCGGCGCGAGGTTTTTTACAACATTCTCCTGCCCGTATGGCTGCTGCTGTTCTGGCCGACGTATCTGTGGCTGCTTCTCATTCCGGCAAACTACCTGATCGATCGCTTCGTTCTGAAATGGAGCCTCGGGGGAGTTGCCGGAGCGCGGGCTCTTCTGCCGGAAAAATAAGTGGAAGATCTGCCTCGCGGGATTCCTCGGGGATTTCGCGGGCGTCGTGCTGCTGTTTGGTGTCTTCATGCTGACCGGGATGTCGACGGAGGATCCCTCGCTCGGGGCATTCTTCGAGAAGCTCGGCTACGGTGTCGGATTCAATCCGTTCAGCCATCTTCCCGCGTTTCTCGTGGTCGCCGCCTCCGTCGCGCTCGCGGGTGTTGTGATCTTCTCCCTCGACCGGGCGATACTGAAAAAGGCGGGACTGGATCCCGAAGCGGCGAAGCGGTCCGCCCTGCGGCTTGCGCTCATCACCGCGCCGTACCTCTATTTCTTCCCGTCGGCAGTTCTGTACAACGCGTAAGAACACGCCGAGCCTGAAATCCTTCTCGATTTATGCCGATCCAGAAAGGAGACCGATCCGTGAAGCACAAGCGACTGAACCGCGACGCATGGGGATTTTCGTATTACCCGTACTATCAGACACGCCTCGACTGCGAGTTCTTTCACGGCACGGTCTGTCTGATCCGGCTGACCGACGGCGGGGAGAACTATTGGCAGATGCCGCGGGCGGGACGTGTGCAGGTCACGGGCGGCGGGATGTGCTGGCTCGAGCTGATCCCGGACGGGGAGAACCGGGTCATTACCGTGAAGTATTTCCCGGACGGGAGCCATGATCCCGCGCGGAAGAATTACCCCGCGCCCGCTGATCGACGTTATCCGCCCTCGGTGTGGTACGTCGACATCACGGACGGGATCGAATACGACGAATGCGGGATCGCGGTCTATATCGACAAATACCTCGACGTGATCTTCACGCCCGAGGGAGACGTCAAGATCGACGACCGGGACGAGCTGGACGCGGCCTTCCGCTCGGGTGAGCTCACGCGGAAGCAGTACGACGACGCGCTCGACGAATGCGAACGGGTGCTCGATGAACTCTGCGCGGACATCCGAAAGACCGACGCGTGGTGCGCGAAGATCCGGCAGCGGATCGAGGAGATGATCGCCTGTGGTCTTCCGGTCACGCCCTGCCGCGAGGTGCTTGAACGTCAAGGACAGGAGCAGGGATAAGCGTGATGCCCGCGATTCTGAACAAACGATTTGAAGAGAACAAAAGCCGCCGTTCGGGATTCAAACAGACGGCGGTTCACAGACGCTTTCCGGACAAACCGGATGCGTCTCCGTTCGGCAGGCGGGGGACTCTCTGCGCATAAAACCATGATCAGACTGAAATACGGAAACACCAATACTTATTTTGTGAACGGCCTCCTGATCGACACCGACTACGCCGGGACCCTGGGGGCGTTCTATAAAGCCCTGAAGGCCAACGGCCACGACGCCGGGGAGATCCGCTGGATCCTCGCGACGCATTATCACCCGGACCACATGGGGCTTATCGGAGAGCTGACGGCGCGCGGCGCGGGGCTTCTCCTGATCGACACGCAGCGGGATTCTGTCCATTTCTCCGACCGCATTTTCGAGCGGGAGAAGCGGACGTTCGTGCCTGTCAACGAAGGGGCGGCGAAGATCATCTCATGCGCGGAGAGCCGGGATTTCCTCGCGGGCATCGGGCTCCAAAGGGAGATCGTCTCTACGCCGAGTCACAGCGAGGACAGCGTTTCCCTGATCCTCGATGACGGCGACTGCTTTGTCGGCGATCTCGAGCCGATTGAATATCTCGACGCCTGCGGGGAGAGCGAGGCGTTGAGGCGCGACTGGGAGACCCTTCTTTCGCACGGCGCGAAGCGGATCCATTCTGCGCACAGGCCCGACGCCGTGCTGAACACCTGAATTCAATCTGATAAGGAGTACACGATATGGAATACATCCGCGTGACAAAGGAAAACCTCGAGAGCGAGCACATCTGCTGCGCCATCTCGAACAACCGGGACGTTCAGGTCTCCTCGAAAAAGGCATGGCTCGCGGACCGCTTCGACGAAGGGCTGGTCTTTCTGAAAAGCACGGAGCGCGGGAAGTGCTTCATCGAGTACATCCCCGCCGAAAATGCCTGGGTCCCGATCCGCGCCGACGGGTATATGTACATCGACTGCCTCTGGGTGTCCGGCTCCTTCAAGGGGCACGGATATTCAAACGACCTGCTCGGCGCGTGCATCGACGACAGCCGGGAGCAGGGGAGGGCGGGACTCTGCATCCTCTCCTCCGCAAAGAAAAGGCCGTTTCTCGCCGATCCGAAATACCTGAAATACAAGGACTTCCGGGTCTGCGACGAAGCGGCGGGCGGCATCGAACTCTGGTATCTGCCGTTCTCGGAGGAGGCGGAGGCGCCTTCGTTCCGGGACTGCGCGAAGCATCCGCACGTCGAGGAGGCGGGTTATGTGCTCTATTTTACGCATCAGTGCCCGTTCAACGCGAAATATGTGCCCCTCGTCGAGGAGACCGCACGGACGCACGGGATCCCCTTCCGCGCGATCCGGATCGACAGACGGGAGGATGCGCAGAACGCGCCGTCGCCCGTCACCACCTACGCACTGTTCTCGGACGGTGAATTCCTGACGAACGAGCAGATGAACGAGGCGAAATTCCTGAAGCTGGTCTCGCGGTGAGCGCGGCCGGGCGCTAAGGACGGTCAGCGGGAGCTGTCAGACGACGTGAAGAAGCGGTACAGCCGTTCCTTGTAATCCGGGGCGGTATCGTAGGCGGCGTGACCGTACCCGTCGTACACATGGCGGGAGAAATCCGAACGATTGCCGAGGATCTCTGCGATCCCATCCGACGCGTCTGGGCCGAGCACCCGGTCGTCCGAAGCCGCCAGCACGAGCACGGGGCAGCGGATGGAGGCGAGTTCGTTCGTCGCGTCAAAACCGACCGCGGCGCGCGCCAGACGGACGAACCGGGCGAGCTCCTCCGCCGTTACGGTTTCCGCCATCGCGCAGAACGCCTCCCGGTATGCGGAGAACACCGCCTCCGGGTAGACGGCCTCTCCGAACGCGAGATAAAGCCCCCTTGCATCTCCGGCCTCCGCCAGCCGCAGCCAGTCAGAGAGCGCCCCGGCACGCGCTTCGTCGACCTTCGCGGCCGTCGAGCCGAGCGCCAGCTTCGCGATGAGATCGGGGTGCTCCGCTGCGATCAGCATGGCGATCATGCCGCCCTGCGACGCGCCGAACAGGCAGACGTCGGACAAGCCCAGCGCCCTCATCGCCTCCGCGGTGTCACGCGCCATATCCGCGACGGTATAGTCCGCCGGGAGGTCGTCCCTCCGGTCGAAGAGGGTGACGGTGAAGGTCTCCGCCATGCCGGCATAGGCCTCCGCCACAGCCTCCGCCGATCCCATCACGGACTGAACGCTCAGCCCGGGGAGGATGACGAGGGGACGCGCGCCGTGACCGAAGCGGAAATACCGCATGGAAAAGGGAACGGCGGGCACGGTTTCCACCGGGACGCGGGCGGGCTCTTTCTGAATGGATCCGGATTCTGCAGGGGACATGACATACTCCTCTCGTGTGCGTTGTTCTGGTTGATGTTATAGAAGATTATACACCGCGCGGAGAAAAAAGTCAAGGAATCCGCCGGCCTGTGAGAAGACAGCCGAATATGGAAAATCAGCCCGAGTCGTCCGGTTTGCGCTGATTTTTTGTCATGCCGTTTCCGTACCCAGGTGAGGCGGGCGGCTCTTTTTTTCGGTCCAAAAATGTCCTGAAAAGCAGTCATTTTCCCGGTTCTCTTGACAAACCCGAAAGCGTGGTGTATACTATACGGAAGAGGGGATGGACGCGATTTGAAAGCTGATGAGGATTGCCGAAGTTCCCTTTCTTTTCAGGCTGTACGGAAATAGCCCGTCAACCTTGATCCGCTTGATATGTTCATTTTATGAATTCCGTTATAAATTCTTCAAGGAAAGGTTGTATTCTATGTCTCTCGTAAATATGCGTACCCTGCTCGCGGAAGCCGAGGCGGGCGGGTATGCGGTCGGTTCGTTCAGCGTGGCGAACATGGAATGCGTGCGCGGCGTTCTCCAGGCTGCGGAAGAGAATCACGCGCCGATCATCATGCAGATTGCGGAGTCCCGCCTGTCGGGCTCTCCCCTCGAACTGATGGCGCCGATGATGATCGCGGCGGCGAAGATCGCAAAGGTCCCGATCGCCGTTCATCTGGATCACGGCAAGACCGTCGGATGCGTCGAACGGGCGCTCGATGCCGGTTTCACCTCCGTGATGTGCGACGGCTCCGAGCTGTCCATCGACAAGAATATCGAGCTGACATCCGAGATCCTCCGGCTCGCCTCGAAGACCGGGGCGTCGGTCGAGGCTGAGGTCGGGCGCGTGGGCAAGACCGAGGAGGGCGGAGAGGCCGAGGAGAAGATCGCCTCCATCGACGACTGCGTCCGGATGGACGAGCTCGGGATCGATGCGCTGGCGGTCGGGATCGGCAACGCCCATGGGCTCTACGCCGCGGCTCCGGTCCTCCGATACGACGTCCTCGAGCAGCTCCACGGGAAGCTCAGGGCCTCCCTCGTGCTGCACGGCGGAAGCGGACTCACGGACGAGCAGTTCAGAAAGCTGATCGAGCTCGGCATGCGCAAGATCAACATCGCCACCGACATCTTCATGGCCCAGGCGGGCGCATGTGCGGGCAGCGACGTTTACAAGAACATCAAGGCGTCGACGGAGGCGGTCGCGCAGGTCGTCGGACGCTACATCAGACTTTTCGGAAGCGAAGGGAAGGCTTGACAATGATTGCATTTGATCTCACGAAAAAGCTCCACATCATCCCCGTCGGGCGCGTCGCCATCGACTTCAACCCCACGGACTACAACCGCCCTCTGAACGAAAGCTCGAATTTCAACAAGTACCTCGGCGGCTCTCCGGCAAACATCGCGGTGGGCATGGCCAGACTGGGCAACCGTGTCGGATTTCTCGGGCGGGTGTCCGACGACCAGTTCGGGACCTTCGTCACGGATTTTTTCAAGAATGAGGGCATCGACACCTCCCACATCTTCCGCTGCGAGCACGGCGAGAATCTGGGCCTGACCTTCACGGAAATGCTCTCCCCGACGGAGTCCTCCATCCTGATGTACCGCGATGGCGTCGCCGATCTGATGCTCTCGACGGACGACGTGGACGAGGAATATATCGCCTCCTCCGCCTGTCTCCTGATCTCCGGCACCTCCCTCTGCACCTCCCCCACAAGAGAAGCGGCGTTCAAAGCCCTGACCTATGCCCTGAAGAACCATGTCCCGGTGGTGTTTGACGCCGATTACCGCGCCTACACGTGGAAAAGCGACGACGAGATCGCGGTCTATACCTCCCTCGTCGCCGAAAAGGCGGATATCCTCCTTGGCAGCCGCGAGGAATTCGACCGCATGGAACGCCTGCTCGGCCTGCCCGGAACGGACGAGGTCTCGGCGGAATACTGGCTCGGCAAGCGCGCCTCGATCGCCGTCATCAAGCACGGCAAGGAAGGCTCCTGTGCGTACAGCCGCGAAGGAAACTACAAGGTCAAGCCCTTCCCGGTGGACGCCCTCAAGGGATTCGGCGGCGGCGACGGCTATGCCAGCGCGTTCCTGCACGCCCTGATGCGCGGGGATGCCCTCGCGGACGCCCTTGAACAGGGAAGCGCGTCCGCCGCGATGCTGGTGGCCTCCCACGCGTGCAGCCGCGACATGCCGAACGAAGAGAGCCTCTCCGCGTTCATCCGGGAGAAAAAGGCGTCCTGCGGCGGCGTCGTGACCGCGCTCTGAATCGATTAAGACCTTTATTTCAACATACATACAAGGAGATTGAATCCATGGCCGAGATCAAAGTGATGAAGCCCTTCATCAACGGGGAATTCATCGAAAGCAAATCCGAAAAGTTCAACACCATCTACGACCCCTCCACCGGACATGAGATCGCAAAGGTCCCGTGCTGCACGAAGGAGGAGGTCGAATCCGCCATCGCGGCGGCAAAGGCTGCCTTCCCGGCATGGCGGGACACCCCCGTCCGCAAGCGCGCCGCCGTCATGATGAAGCTGCGCAACCTCATCGAGGAGCACATGGACGAGCT
>CACZSA010000254.1 GCA_902783705.1 uncultured Ruminococcus sp. | reverse complement strand
TTCTCGCCGCCGGCACGGGTCGCGTCGAGGAAGAGCTTGTCGGAGAAGGCCTTGCAGCGGGCGATCAGATCCCCGCGGCAGAAGTCGCAGAACGCCTCGTCCATTGCCGTCTCGATGGTCTTGCCGTCCTTGTTCCACCAGGATTTCAGTCGGTCGCCGAAGTAGTCGATGGAGGCGATGTCGTCATAGGCAAAGAGGAACATGGCGCCCCAGCCGTCGTCGGTGGGAATATGGGATTCCGCGGTGACGAAGGTCATCTCTTCCTTGAAGCCTTCGGGAGCCTCTTCGTTGCGGCGGCGCGGAACGAAGGGAACGGCGATCTTTTCGCATCCGGTTCTGCCGGGTTCGACCGCCATGTGGAAGTAGCCCCAGTCGATGCGGATATCGTCGCCAGAGCGGTTCAGCACGTCCTGCGTCTTCGAGCCCATCTTCACGGCGGGGATATTCGAGGGCAGGCGGTATTCCGTCACCTCGACCTCGTCCTGACCGCGGAGGTTCAGGCAGATCTCTTCGGAAACGGCGATCTTGATCCGGATTTCACGCCGCACGCCGTCCGTGGAATACGCCTGAACGCGGAGAAGGCTGACCGGGCGGGTGAGCAGGTCGTAGTCGTCCATGAGGAGGGGGGTGAGGAAGGTGGCCTTCAGGCAGACGCCCGCGCCTTCAAACGTATAGGTCGTGGAGAGGGCGTCACAGTCGAGGGAGGTCTGGGTGAGGGCGGGGCTGTCGTCGCGCGCGTTCCACTTGCCGAGGAAGCGATAAGCGGTGCCGTCGATTTCCGCGGTGCCGACGATGGTGTTCGGATGCCCGGTCCAGTGAACGGTCACGGCGTCGGTGAGCCGGTCCGCGGGGGACCAGACGGAGAAATACGGATCCACCGTAATCAGGGGGACGGACGGAGGTCTGAGCTGCATAATGAAATCTCCTTTTCGTTTTTCCGCACGGATCGCGCCGCGCGGAGGGTTGTATTCACTTTACCATAAAATATCAACAAAATCAAGTCCCGAATATATCCTTTTCGGCTGATTCTGTACGGAAAATCAACTGTTTTCCTCTTCCTCGATCTCCCGCGCGCGGCGGAGGATGTCGAGCGAGAAGGACGGGATGCGCCCGAGGCCGTCCGGCCCGACGTTCAGAAGATAGTTCACGCCCATGCCGTTCAGGTGCCGTTTGTTCGCGGCGATTGTCTCGGGGGATTTCCAGTTGTGGTCGAAATACTTGAAGCCCCATGTGTCGTTGAGGGTCGCGGCGGTCTCGTACAGCCCATAGGGGGACCACTTGTACCCGCCGAGGCCGTTCATGTCGCCGGATTCCGCTTCCGTCATCTCCTTCGGCGGCTCGCGCGGGATCTCGTTGTCCCCGAGCGATACATAGTCGTACGCGCCGTTTCCGAGGCGGGAGTTGATGAGGCAGTCCGGCTGGTATTCCTTGACCATGTTGTAGATCTCGAGACTCTGTTCCTTCGAGATGACGCCCGGCGTGTCGAACCAGATCAGGCAGAGGTCGCCGTAGCCCGTGAGGATCTCCTTGATCTGCGGCTTGATCTTGTTCTCATAGCAGCGGGTGAAGTTCTTCGACGCGATGTCGGGCCAGTCCCACGAATTGAACCAGTCGCGCCCGGAGCAGCCGCCCTTTTTGTCGTATCCTCCGCCGTCCGGATCGTGCCAGTCGAGTTCCTGCGAATAGTACAGGCCGAATTTCAGCCCGTGCTTGTAGCAGGCTTCGGCGAGCTCCGCGATGATGTCCCGCCCGAACGGGGTGGCGTCGACGACGTTGAAGGGATCGGCCTTCGAGTGGAAGAGCGCGAAGCCCTCGTGATGCTTCGACGTGATGACGAAATACTTCATCCCGAAGGACTTCGCTGCTGCGATCCATTCGTCCGCGTTGAAATACACCGGATTGAAGCACTTCGCAAGCGCGGAATACTCCTCCGTCCCGATGCCGAACCAGGACTGCGCCCATTCGCCGTAGGTCGGAGTGCGCCCGCCCCGGTATTCGCCGCCGAGGAGGGAATAGAGCCCGAAGTGGACCATCATGCCGTACCCGGCGGATTTGAACCATTCTCTGTTGTTCATAATAACTCCTTTTTCCTTACAGGATAATCCCCGTTCTCCCGCCCGTCTCCGTCAGCATCTCGATCCCGTGCATGCCGATCGATGAGCAGATCTTCGTCCAGCGGTCCCGCATGCCTTCGTCGTATTCGACGGGATGGAAGCCTCCGCGGAGGTAGCCGACGATCGCCGGGATCCGCCAGTCGTCCGTCGTCAGCTCGACCCGGTGACCGTCCCCCGGCAGGTCCGCCCGGAGCTTCCGCATCGCATGGGAGAGCATGAATTCCCCGATGCCGTGACCGCGGGCGTCCTCCCGGCAGGCGACCATGTGGATGTCCCCGATCCCGTCGTCGCGCACGAAGCCCGTGATCGAGGCGACAGGCGTCCCGTCGGATTCCCGGCAGACGAAAAACGTGTCCGCCGCCGGATCGAGATGCCCCTGACCGAGGATCGCGCTGTTCCATTCGTTGATTGTCGCGTCCGGCCCGAGAAGTCCGTATTTGCAGATCTCGACCCAGTCCTCCTCCTCGCCCGGTTTCCAGTTCCGGATGAAGAATCCCTCCGGCGCAGGCTTGACGGGAATCTCATCGAGCAGATGGATCATCATCAACTGCCGCATTGAAAACACCTCCGAAAAATCAGAATCTTCGATTCATTATAACATACGTCCCCGCCGATTTCAAGAAGAATCGGAAATCTGCGCGTCGGAATTCGGGACAGCTCCGCGCCGTTCACGTCCGTACTCCGCGCCGCATATCCTGTCATCGGAGTTCTCTCCACTTTCGGAAAGCTGCAGGTTATCAAGATGAAAGACTATCTAAAAATCGGAATCCTCGGCGGGGACGCGCGGATGCGGTATGCGGCGGACGCGCTGTCCTCCTGTGCCGAGTGCGCCGTCTGGGGGATCGATGATCCACCGGCGTCAGCTGTGCGGGCGGCGGACTGGCGGGGAGCGGTGCACGGCGCGGACGCGGTGGTGCTTCCCCTGCCCATGACCCGCGACGGGATCACGCTCTCCGCCCCCGGTGCCGGGGAGACGCTCCCGCTCGATTCGATCCTCGACGCCATGTCCGCGGGGGCTACCCTCTTCGCCGGAAAAGTGCCGCCGCTCTTCATCGACTGCGCGAAGGAGCGCGGGATCCGGGCGGTCGACTACTATGAGGATGAGGTGTTTCAGATCGCGGGCGCGGTCCAGACGGCGGAGGGAGCGGTCGCGGCCTGTGTGAACGCGCTGCCTGGGACCGTCTCCGGCATGAACTGCGCCGTCATCGGTTACGGACGGGTCGGACGGACGCTGGCGGTTCGGCTCCGCGCCCTCGACGCGCATGTCACCGCCGCCGCGAGGAATCCCCGTGACCGCGCGTGGGCGGTGGCGGACGGATGCGGCGCGGTGCCTCTCGCGGAGTGGTGCGCGGACCCCGGAGCCCCCGACGCCGTCTTCTCGACCGTTCCCGTCCCGGTGCTCGGCGCGGATACGCTCGGACGTCTGCCGCAAGCCGCCGTGCTGTTTGAGCTCGCGGACGGCATCGACCGGGAGACCGCGGAGACGCTCGGGGTCCGCGTGATCCCCCTGCCCGGTCTGCCAGGCAAGGTTGCCCCGAAGAGCGCGGGGGAGAGCATCGCCGCCTCGGTCGTGCGCACGCTCGCGGAAGGAGGCGTTCTTCATGGATAAGACGCAAAAGCGCCGGCTCGGGTTCGCGCTGACGGGCTCCTTCTGCAATCACCGCGCGGCCATGGAGGTTCTGCGGAGGCTTGCAGGGGACTGGCAGATCGTGCCGATTCTGTCCTTTGCCGCGTCGGGGACCGATACCCGGTTCGGACGTGCACAGGACCTGATCGCCGGGATCCGGGAGATCACGGGGAAGGCGCCCGTGCGGACGATCCCCGAGGCTGAGCGCTTCGGTCCGTCCGATCCGCTCGACGCCCTCCTCGTCTGCCCGTGCACCGGGAATACGCTCTCGAAGCTCGCGCACGGAATCACCGACACCCCGGTCACGATGGCGGCAAAGGCGCATCTCCGCACGGACCGTCCGCTCCTCCTCGCCCTCGCCTCGAACGACGCGATGAGCGCGAATCTTTCCAATATCGGGACGCTCCTCAACCGCAAGAACATCTGGTTCGTCCCCATGCGGCAGGACGATCCGCAGGGCAAGCCGCACTCTCTCGTCGCGAATTTCACCCGGGTCCCCGAAGCCCTCGCCGCGATGACGGAGGGAAGACAGCTCTTGCCGCTGTTCCTCGAATAGAAAAAGCCCGCTCCCTCGGGAAACGGGCGATCCAGCGAAGGAGGCGCGATGGTTCTTGCCGTCACGCCTCCATTTTTGTTTTTTCAGAATACAAGGATTTCCAAGGTCTCCTTGTCCGCGCTTTTTCAAAAACCTCCTCACCCCGCACGATACCGCAGGATCCTTCCGTATTCCGGATGCAGGATCTCCCCGTCCGGGACATATCCCGCGGAGAGGGCGGTCCGGATCGACGCCTCGTTCTCCGCTTCTATG
>CACZSA010000253.1 GCA_902783705.1 uncultured Ruminococcus sp. | reverse complement strand
GGGGCAGGACCTCGTGCTCGAGATCGAGGTCGACGGCGCGGGCCAGATCAAGCGGCTCATGGGAGACCGCGCGACGACCGTCATGCTGATCGCGCCCTCCGGGGAGGAGCAGGAGAGACGCCTGCGCGGTCGCGGGACCGAGGCGGAGGATGTGATCGCCGCGAGAGTCCGCCGCGCGCGGGAGGAGATCAAAGAAGCTCCGAAATACGACTATGTGGCGGTGAACGAGACCGACCGCGCCGAGGAATGCGCCCGCGACATCCTCTCGATCATCCGCGCGGAGCACATGCGTTCCGACCGGATGGCCTCCTACATCCACGATTATTTTGACGACGACGAAATTTGAGCGCTCGATACAGAAAGGGAAGAGAACCATGGAAAACAACAACGAAACGATGCAGCAGAACACCCAGAAGACGAGCTACAACCGCTACGCGCTGGTCGTGGCCTCCGCGAAATGCGCCCGGATCATCACGGACGAATACACGAAGCAGAGAGAGGTCGCGGAGAAGATCGCGGCGTCGAGCAAGGATTCCGAGAAGAAGAGCTCCATCGCGAGCATGATCAAGAAGGAATACCGCGACGAAAAGGCCGTCAAGACCGCCATCTCCGGCCTCTACAACGGCGATTTCAAGATCATCGAGCCGGACGGGGAGGAGAAGATCATCACCCGCCAGCAGCCCGACAATCTCGCGGAGCCCGGCGAATTCCCGGACGAGGAGGAGCGCGAGGAGTCGATCGACAACTTCGCTCTCGACGCGAACACGCCCCCGAAGAAGGCAGCCGCCCCGGAGATCCCCGGCGACGCCGAATGATCCATCCCTGAAATTCTGACAGCACAGCCGGACGAGCGCGGCGGAAAGGACACGGACTGATATGATTGCCGAAATCTACGTACTCGACGTGCCCTTCCACGCCGACCGGGCCTATACCTATTACATTCCCCCGACGCTCGAGGACTCCGTCGTCCCCGGTTCCGTCGCGGAGGTCCCCTTCGGGAGAGGAAACCGCCGCATGACCGGGATCGTGACCGCGGTCCGGGACGGCGAGGCGCCCGAGGGCTCCAAGCCCGTGGCGTCGGTCGTCGGAGACGGACCCGTACTCGACGGCGAGATGCTCGGGCTGTGCCTTTTTGTGAAGGAATACACCCTCTCGACCTTCGGGGACGCGCTGAGGACGGTGGTCCCGCCGAACGCGCTCTCGAAGATCGTGACCTATTACCGCGTGAACGGCGGGGAGGGCGTGAAGAGCCGGATGCAGGCCCTGCACGGCGCGGTCGGCGAACGGGGGCGGCTCGTGTGGTCGCTCATCGAGCACAAGACGCGCTTCACGAGGCAGGCCGTGCAGTCCGAGGTCGATTTCGACTGTACGAAGACCCTCGCGGCGATGCTCTCCCTCGGGATCATCGAGAAATGCACCGAGGTGAAGCCGTCGAGCGCGGGACGGGTGCGGCGGATCTTCTCGCCCGCGGGATCGCTCGCGGAGCCGCAGGACTGGGACGCCGCGCTCGCGCAGGTGACCGGGCGGAATCAGCGAAAGCTCTTCGACGCGCTCCGGCGTGCCGCCGAGGAGGGATCCTCCCGCGAGGAGAGCGCGCTGTACGAGGCGGCGGGGCTGACCCAGGCCTCCGGTCACAACGCGGCAAAAGCCCTCGCGGAAAAGGGATACCTCGTCGCGGCGGAGGAGACCGATTACCGCAACCCCTTCACCGTCGAATCGATCCTCGCCGAGGCCGAATCGACCGAGCCCGCGCCGAAGCCCGTCCTGACCGACGAACAGGAGCGGGCATACCGGCAGATCGAAGAGCTGCTCACGGGCGGCAAGCCTGCGGCGGCCCTTCTGCACGGCGTGACGGGATCGGGCAAGACGAACGTCATCCTCGCGGCGATCGACCGCGTGCTCGAGGACGGGCGGGGCGCGATCATGCTCGTGCCGGAGATCGCCCTGACGCCGCAGACCGTGGGGATCTTCCTCCGGCGGTTCGGCGACCGGATCGCGGTGATCCATTCGGGCCTCTCCGCCGGGGAGCGCTACGACGCGTGGAGGCGCATCCGGGAAGGACTCGCCGACGTCGTGATCGGGACCCGTTCGGCGGTGTTCGCGCCCGTGAAGAACCTCGGCCTGATCGTCATCGACGAGGAACAGGAATACACCTACAAATCCGACGCCGACCCGAAGTACCACGCCCACGACATCGCGCGCTGGCGGTGCCGGGAGCACGGCGCGGTGATGCTGCTCTCCTCGGCGACGCCGTCCGTCACGAGCTATTACAAGGCGAAGACGGGCGTCTACCGTCTCGTCGAGCTGAAGGAGCGCTACAACGGCGCAGCCCTGCCATCGGTCGAGATCTACGACATGCGCGGCGAGACGGCGCGTGGCAATCTCTCCCCCGTGGGCTCGCTCCTCGCGGAGAAGCTGCGGGAGGACAAGGCGGCGGGCCATCAGTCGATCCTCTTCCTCAACCGCCGCGGCTACAACAATTACGTCGCCTGCAGATCCTGCGGCAAGAGCGTCAAATGCCCGAACTGCTCGGTGACCCTGACCTATCACGCCCTCCGCTCCCGCCTGAACCGGATCGACAAGACCGACGAGCGGTACGAGGAGAACCGGCGCGAGAACGGACTGCTCGTCTGCCACTTCTGCGGACACCGCGCGAAGGTGCCTGAGAAGTGCCCGGCGTGCGGTCACGAGCACTTCATGTTCATGGGCGCGGGGACGCAGAAGGCCGAGGACGACGTCGTCTCGATGTTCCCGGATCTGCGCGTTCTGCGGATGGACTACGACACCACGCAGTCGAAATTCGCGCACGAGGAGATCCTCGCGAAATTCCGGCGGGGCGAGGCGGACGTGCTCCTCGGGACGCAGATGGTCACGAAGGGCCACGATTTCCCGCAGGTCGCGACGGTCGGCGTTCTGAACGCGGACGGATCGCTCACGCTCGACGATTACCGGGCCTCGGAGCGCACCTTCGCGATGCTCACGCAGGTCATCGGACGTGCCGGACGCGCGGACGTTCCGGGGACCGCCGTCATCCAGACCTACGACCCCGGAAACGAGGTCATCCGGCTCGCGGCGGAACAGAACTACGAAAAATTCTACGAGGGCGAGATCAAACTGCGCCGCTCGCTCACCTTCCCGCCCTTCTGCGACATCGCGGTCATCACGATCTCCGGCGAGGACGAGGGGTATCTCGGACTGGTCACGACGCGGATGTACGAGCGCGTGATCGAGCTGACCCGGCTCGATTTCCGCGACCTGCCGCTCATGCTCTACGGTCCGTTCGAGGCGCCCGTCTACCGGGTCCAGAACACCTGCCGGATGCGGCTCGTGCTCAAATGCCGCCTGACGAAGCGCATGCGCGCGTTTCTCGCGGAGCTTCTCACCGAGTTCGGCAAGGCCGGGCCGTCCCGCTTTACCGGGGGCATGGTCCAGACGAGATCCGCGCGGCGCGTCACCGTGTCGGTCGATCTCAATCCGAGTACCGTTTAAATCATAAAGAGGTGTCATTATGGCAATACTGAATATAGTAAAAGAAGGCGATCCGCTCCTCCGGAAGAGATGCCGGCCCGTCACGGAGATCACGCCGCGCATCCTCACGCTCCTCGACGACATGCGGGAGACCCTGATCGAGGCGAACGGAGCCGGACTGGCCGCGCCGCAGGTGGGGATTCTCCGCCGCATCGCGCTCGTGGACCTCGGCGAGGAGATCGTCGAGCTCATCAACCCGGAGATCCTCGAGACCGAGGGCGAGCAGGAGGAGGTCGAAGGCTGCCTCTCCGTCCCGGACGTCTGGGGCATCACCAAGCGCCCCGAGTGGGTGAAGGTGAAGGCCTTGAACCGGAACGGCGAGGAGTTCGAGGTCGAGGGCGAAGGGCTGAACGCCCGGTGCCTCTGCCATGAGATCGACCACCTCGACGGGCATCTCTTCACCGACAACGTCGTCCACATCCTGACCCCGGCGGAGGTCGAGGAAATGATGGGCGAGGATTGAGGAGTCCTTCGAAATGAGAATACTGTTTATGGGCACCCCGGAGCTGGCGGCGGAAACGCTCGCGGCGATCGACCGGAAAGCGGGCGCGGACGTGATCGGCGTCGTCACCCGTCCGGACAAGCCGAAGGGGAGAGGGATGAAGCTGCTCGCCTCCCCGGTGAAGGAATACGCCGAGGCGCACGGGATTCCGGTGTATCAGCCGAAAACATTGAAGAACGGCGCGTTCGACGAAGAACTGCGCGCGCTCGACCCCGAGCTCATCGTCGTCGCGGCGTACGGCAACATCCTGCCGCACGAGGTGCTTGTCTATCCGAAATACGGCTGCGTCAACGCGCACGGCTCGCTTCTGCCGAAGTACCGCGGCGCGTCCCCGATCCAGCGGGCGATCCTCGACGGCGAGCGCGAGACCGGGATCACGGCGATGTACATGGACGACGGCCTCGACACGGGCGACATCATCGAAAAGTATCCCTGCCCGATCGAAGAGGACGACGACTGCGGAACGCTCACGGCGCGGCTGGCGGAGATTGCCGGACGGGCGATGTGCGACGTGATCGACCGGATCGAAGCCGGGACCGTCACCCGCACGCCCCAGCCGGAGGAGGGCTCCTCCTACGCTGCGAAGATCGAGAAGGAGGACACGGTCCTCGATTTCACGGGGAGTGCGCGGGACCTCGCAAACCGCGTGCGCGCCCTGCATCCCGCGCCGTGCGCCGTGACGACGCTGCCGGACGGCTCCGCGCTCAAGATCACCGCGGCGAAGGCGGTCGAATCGCCGGACGCATCCGCGGAGCCCGGAACGGTGCTCTCGACGGACGGCAGGGGCACGGGCGGCATTACCGTCGCGTGCGGGAGCGGCGCTCTCTGCGTGACGGGCGTGGTGCCTGCCGGAAAAAAGAACATGACTGCCGGGGATTTCGTGCGCGGAAGACGCGTCTCGCCCGGCGACCGATGGGGGATCTGATTCCCCCGGAGAGGAGATCCCATTGAACGGTTACAGCTACGGCTACGGCGTCGATCTTTCCTATCTGATTTACGTGATCCCGCCGCTGATCTTCGCGCTCTGGGCGCAGTTCCGCGTAAAATCGGCCTTCGCCAAGTATTCGAAGGTTCCGTCGGAGCGGGGCATGAGCGGAGCCGACGCGGCGCGGATGGTGCTGAACGCGAACGGCCTCGGGACGGTGCACATCGAGCGCATCACCGGGGAGCTGACGGACCACTACGATCCGAAGGCAAACGTCATCCGGCTCTCGCAGAGCACCTACGACGCCCGGACGGCTGCGGCGGTCGGCGTCGCGGCGCATGAAGCGGGACACGCGGCCCAGTACGCGGCGCAGTATTTCCCGATCCGCATCCGCGCGGCGATCATCCCGGCGACAAGGATCGGCTCGAATCTGGCCTTCCCGCTCGTGATGCTCGGATTCCTGTTCTCCTTTCAGCCGCTCGTCTATATCGGGATCGCCTTCTTCGGGCTGGCGGTGCTCTTCCAGCTCGTGACCCTCCCGGTGGAGCTCGACGCAAGCCGCCGCGCGCTCGTGTGCCTGCGGGATGCCGGGCTCTCCGACGAATCGGTGACAGCAGCGAAAAAGGTGCTGACGGCGGCGGCCCTGACCTACGTGGCGGCGCTGGCGTCGGCGATCGGGAACTTTCTGCGGCTCCTCTCCATCGCGAACCGCGGCAAACGGCGGTGACGCGCGATGAAGGATAAACGGAAATCCTCCCCGACGGCGCGCTCCCTCGCGATGGCGTCGCTCCTCTCCATCGAGCGGGACGGACGGTTCTCGAACCTCGAGGTCGACGCGCGGCTGAAAAACGCGAAGCTCGATCCGGCTGACCGCGCGCTCTACACCCGCCTCGTCTACGGTGTGACCGAGCGGCGGATCACGCTCGACTGGATCATCGACGGGTACTCCTCCCGCAAGGCGGCGGATCTGGACGCGGACGTCCGGTGCGCGCTGCGGATGGGGCTCTATCAGCTCCTCTACATGGACCGGATCCCGGAGCACGCGGCGGTCGACGAATCGGTGAATCTCGTCCCGCGTGCGAAGGGCGGCTATGTGAACGCGGTCCTGCGCTCGTTCCTTCGGGCGGGGAAGCGGATCGACTGGCCCGATGCGGCGGTGGGCGAGCGGTATTTCTCGGTGAAATACTCGGTCCCCGAGCCGCTTGTGCGCATCTACCGGGACGCGCTCAACGATCCGGGCGAGCTCGACGCGCTTCTTGCCGCGCTTGAGCGGGAACCGCACGTCGGACTGCGCGTCAATACCCTGCGGCTCACGGCGGAGGAAGCGGTCTCCCGCACGGGCGGGCAGCTCTCGGAGATCGCGCCGGACCTCGTGCTTCTCGATTCGCTCACACCCGAGGCGCGGGACGGGATCGAGGCGGGGCTGTGGTTTGTGCAGGACGAGGCGTCGCGGATCGTCTCGGCGGCGGTCGGCGCGCTGCCCGGCGAGCGGGTGATCGACACCTGCGCGTGCCCCGGCGGCAAGAGCTTTTCGATGGCATTGGACATGCAGAACGAAGGCGAGGTCTTCTCCTTCGATCTGCACGCGAACAAGCTCTCCCTCGTGAGGCGCGGGGCGGAGCGGCTTGGGCTGGACGTGATCCGGACCGGCGCGAGGGATGCCCGGGAACCCGATCCCGCGCTCATCGGCACGGCGGACCGGGTCCTCTGCGACGCGCCCTGCTCCGGACTCGGCGTGATCGCGAAAAAGCCGGACATCCGCTACAAGGATCCCGCCTCCTTCGAGAAGCTGCCGCAGATCCAGCGGGCGGTCCTCGCGGGCGCGTCGGTCTACGTGAAGCCCGGCGGCGTCCTCGTCTATTCGACCTGCACCCTGAACCGAGCGGAGAACGAAGACTGCGTGCGGGACTTCCTCGCGGCGCATCCGGAATTTGATTGGATCGAAGAGCGGGTCTTCTGGCCCCAACGCGACGGCTGCGACGGATTCTTCATGGCAAAAATGAGAAGGAAAACCAATGACTGACTATACATCGGACGCTCCCCGCCCGGACTTCATGGCGATGACTTTCGAGGAGCTCGGCGATTTCGTCTCCGCCCTCGGGGAAAAGCCCTACCGCGCCGCCCAGCTCTTTTCGTGGATGGCGAAGGGTGCGCCGCTCTCCGGGATGACGAACCTCCCCGCCGCCTTCCGAAAAAAGATCGCGGAGATGGGTGAATACCGGCGGCCGGAGATCGAGCGCAAGCTGGTCTCCTCGATCGACGGGACCGTCAAATACCTCTACCGCATGACGGACGGCGAGTGCGTCGAATCGGTGTTCATGCGCTACGAGCACGGCACCTCCCTCTGCGTCTCCTCGCAGGCCGGATGCGCGATGGGCTGCAAGTTCTGCGCGTCGACGCTGAACGGGCGTGCGCGGAACCTCACCGCCTCCGAGATCCTCGGGCAGGCCGCCGTCACCGCCTATGACACGGGCGAGCGCGTCGACGGGATCGTCCTCATGGGCATCGGGGAGCCTCTGGACAACTACGACAACGTCGTGCGCTTTTTGCGCCTTGTCTCGGATGAGCGGGGCATGGGGATAGGACTGCGACACATTTCGCTCTCCACCTGCGGCCTCGTCCCGCGGATCTATGATCTTGCGAAGGAAGGGCTGCCCGTGACGCTCTCGGTGTCCCTCCACGCGTCGGACGACGAGACGAGGAGCGCGCTCATGCCCGTCAACCGCCGCTACCCCATCGCCGAGCTGCTCGAGGCCTGCCGCGCGTATTTCTCCGAGACCGGACGCCGCGTGTCCTTTGAATACACGCTGATCGCCGGGCGCAACGACAGCCGGGAGGACGCCGCGCGGCTCGCGAACGTGCTCAAGAAGGGCATGCGCGCGCCGTGCCACGTCAACCTGATCCTGCTCAACGAGGTGAAGGAGACGGGACTCTCCACTCCGCAGCGCGCCCGGGCGAACGAATTCATGAACGAGCTGGTCTCCCGCGGCGTCAACGCGACGATCCGCCGACGCCTCGGCTCGGACATCAACGCCTCCTGCGGACAGCTCCGCCTGAGCCGTCAGAAAGGCGCGGATCCGTCCTCCGGGGACAAGAGCAGCGCGCAGAGTGCAGAATAACCAAAACGGAACACAAATTGCGAGGGCAATTCCTCTGAATTCCCTAAAATTTCATCGCGTTTTCACGTGAAAACAGAAGAGAATTCAAGAAATCCGAAAGAACTGTCAATATATTTGACGTATAATATATTAGATACAAGTATGCCCGCGGCTCATATCCCCGCCGACCCGGAAGGGAACGCGCATCCGGCCGCTCCGACGCCTGTCCGTGATACGGACCCTGACGATTCAGGGAAGATCGAGGAGAAGTCACATGTTTTTTTACGGTAAGACTGACGTAGGAAGAAGACGCTCTGCCAATCAGGACAATTTCATCATTCACAAATACGCGCAGGATGTGCTGTACGCGCTTGTCTGCGACGGCATGGGAGGCGCGAACGGGGGGGATACCGCGTCTGCCGTAGCGGTGCGCGCCTTCTCGCAGGTGATGGATGAGGCCGAGGCGAAGACGCCTTCGTTCTTCGGGCTCCCGGCGGAGGATCTCGTCGATCTTCTGTCCGCGGCCGTGACCGAGGCGAACCGCGCGGTCTACCGCATGGCGCAGGACGATCCCGCGCTCGAGGGCATGGGCACGACGCTCGTCGGCCTCCTGCTGCTCGGTCAGCGCGTCTACGCCGTCAATGTCGGGGATTCCCGTCTCTATCGCGCGGATTCCTCCGGCGTGCGTCAGATTTCCCACGACCATTCCGTCGTGCAGGAGTGGGTGGATTCCGGGCGCATCACCGCGGAGCAGGCGAAAACCAGCCGCAACCGCAACATCATCACCCGCTGCGTCGGTACTTATAAAACGGTCGACCCCGATTTCTTCGAGGAGGAGGCGGCGCCGGGCACGGTGTTCATCCTCTGCTCGGACGGCCTCACGAACCACGTGGAGCCGGAGGAGATCCGCCAGATCGTCTGCGAGGCGTCTCCGTGGCCGGAGCTTCCGGTCATGATGTCCGCCGAGTCCGCTCAGAAGGCATGCGAGCGTCTCGTCGACCTCGCGAACGAACGGGGCGGGACCGACAACATCACGGCCGTCGTCCTGTCGGTCTGAACCTGATTGATCGGAGCGCATCGCTATGATGGAAGTATATGAAAAATACGTCGGACTCGTTTTCGACAACCGGTACCGGATCGAAAAGGTCATCGGCGTGGGGGGCATGGCGATCGTCTTCAAGGCGACCGATCTGCTGATGCGCCGCACCGTGGCCGTCAAGATCCTAAAGGACGAGGTGGCCGAGGACGAGGAATCCGTCAGACGGTTTGTGAACGAATCGAAAACCGTCGCCATGCTCTCGCACCCGAACTGTACGAGCATCTATGACGTCAGCGTGCGGGAGAACATCAAATATATCGTCATGGAGTTCGTCGAGGGCATCACCCTCAAGAACTACATGCAGCACCGCGAGGTTCTGAACCTGCGCGAAATCATCAGCTACACCACCCAGATCCTCCGCGCCCTCGACCACGCGCACAAGAAGGGCATCGTGCACCGGGACATCAAGCCCCAGAACATCATGCTCCTCAAGAATGGCGTCATCAAGGTCATGGACTTCGGCATCGCCAAGCGTCCGAACGCGGAGACCGTCACCGTTACCGACAAGGCGATCGGCACGGTGTACTATATCAGCCCCGAGCAGGTCACGGGCGGCAGCATCGACGGGCGGAGCGACATCTACTCCCTCGGCGTCATGATGTATGAGATGGCGACCGGGCAGCTCCCCTTCACGGGTGACACGCCGGTGTCCATCGCGCTCATGCAGGTGAACGACGAGGCGACTCCGCCGCGCGAGATCAACCCGCACATTCCGCAGGGACTCGAGCAGATCATCCAGAAGGCGATGGAGAAGGATCCCGCCGAACGCTACCAGAGCGCGGAGGAAATGCTCGGACAGCTCGTGAAGCTGCGCGAGAACCCGAAGATCATCTTCAAGGAGAGCAAGCCGCAGAAGAAGACGACGAAGGCCGCGCCCGTCAAGACCGTCACGAAGAAATCGAGCCGCGCCATGTTCCCGATCATCATGGGCGTGACGCTGGCCTTCCTCATCACGGCAGGCATCGCGGCGTATTACCTCGTGAACAAGCTCTTCTTCAACAGCACGATGAACAACTACCGCATGCTGAAGGTCGATGAGTTCGTTGGGCATATCTACGACGAGCGGCTCGAGGACTGGCTGAAGAAGAACGGCGACATCTACGATTACAAGATCGTCTATCAATACAACGACAAGGCCGCGCGGGACGTGATCGTCATGCAGGAGCCGGAGCCCGGCGAGGTCCGCAAGATCCTCCCCGGCAAGCAGAAATGCGAGCTGACGCTCACGGTTTCGCAGGGCGAGAAGACCATCGTCCTTGCGGATTACTCCGTCCGGGACTACCGCCTCGTCGAAGCGGAGCTGCGCAAGCTCGGACTGCGCGTGCGGACCGAGAACGTCGAGAATTCCGTCTTTGAGGTCGGGTACGTGATCGGCACCTCGCCCGAGGTCGGGTCCGTGCTCCGCGAGAACGAGATCGTCACGCTCTACGTCAGCCACGGCAGCGAGGAGACGCAGACGCTCGTTCCGGATTTCATCGGACACACCGAAGCCGAGGCGTATATCCTCGCCAAGCAGAACCGCGTGACTGTCAGCCGCGTGATCTACGCGCAGTCGTGGTCAGATCCCGTCGGGACGGTGATGAAGCAGAGCGTCGATCCGTGGCAGTCCGTCGCGGAATTCGCGGGGCTCGAGCTCACCATCTCGGGCGGCTCCTACTACACCGGAGACGGTACGCGCATCCCCGAGAAGAGCGACTACACCTGGTCGAACGACAAGCTGCTCCTCTCGAACAACGACGACAAGAAGGATGAGAATCCCGACGAGACGACGGGCGGCACCGATACGGCCCAGACGGGCGGCAATACCGGATCGACCGACACCGGGACCTCG
>CACZSA010000252.1 GCA_902783705.1 uncultured Ruminococcus sp. | reverse complement strand
TCCGTCATGGACATCGCGGGATGCTTCGCCGAGCGGTGATGCGGCAGTCCGATGATATCGTCGTACCGATGCGTTTCCTCCATGCGCGCCTCCTATGCCTTGTGCCCGCCGACCTGATTGTTCCGGTCGCGGGTCGTTGCGCCGTCCTCGAAGTTCATCCCTTTGAGGATGGCGTTTTTTCCGAATTTCCTCTTGATCTCGAGCACCGTCTTCTGTAACTGCTTCTCCTCTTTGTCCGCCGACGCCATGGCCTCCCGCTCACGTTCCAGAGCGCCGACGTCGGTGAAGAGCCCGATCTGCTCGCCGCCCGTCTCACGCGGGATCTCGTTCTCCGGGATCACATGGTTCGCGACGACGTACATCCGCCGCACGAGGAGGCGAGGATCGACGATCCGGTCGTAGAGCGCGCCGACGGCCTCGAGGATCTTGCGCGTCGAGGAGGTCCAGCCGCCGAGGTGCGCCGATCCGTGCGCGGCCTTCGGGACCCGCCGTCCGTACCAGTCGGTCGAGATCTGCACGCCGCTGTTCGTCGTGTCGCTCTCCGTATCGTACCCGACGGTCAGGACGATCTGATCGGTCACGAGCCCCTTGTCCACAAGGTCGAGCACGAGCAGATCCGTCATTTCCGAGACGATGAGCCGCCCCTTGTCGAAGGGGTAGGGCTCCTGCAGGACCTGCCCGGAGCTGATCGAATTCGACTCCGGCCTGTACGCCTTGATGTCCGCGATCGTGCAGGGCTCCCAGCCCCACGCGTGGTCGATGAGCAGCTCCGCGTTGACGCCGAAAAGCTTGTAGAGCTTGTCTTCGTTGTAGAGCGAGATCCGCGCGACGTCGCCCATCGTGTACATCCCGTTCGCCTCGAGCTTTGCCGCGTACCCGTGCCCCACCCGCCAGAAATCGGTCAGCGGGCGGTGATCCCAGAGCGAACGGCGGTACGCACCTTCGTCGAGCGAGGCGATCCGCACGCCGTCCCGGTCCGCGGGCATCTTCTTCGCGACGATGTCCATCGCGATCTTCGCGAGATAGAGATTCGTCCCGATGCCGCAGGTCGCGGTGATCCCGGTCTCCCGGAGCACCTCGCGCACGAGCATCCGGGCAAAGTCGTGCGCGTCGAGGTGATAGAAGTCCAGATACGTCGTTGCGTCGATGAAGACCTCGTCGACTGAGTAGACGTGAATGTCCTCCGGCGCGACGTAGCGGAGATAGGTGGCATAGACCTTCGCGCTGACCTCCATGTAGTGCGCCATCTGCGGTTTCGCGATGAGGAAACCGACCTCCAATGACGGATCGGCGAGCTCCGGGGCGAGGAAGGACTTCCCGCGGAAGGGGCGGTATCCGTTCGCGCGGCGGCGTTCGGCGTTGACGGCCCGGATCCTCTGATTCACCTCGAAGAGCCGCGCCCGCCCGGGGATCCCGTAGGACTTGAGCGACGGCGAGACGGCGAGGCAGATCGTCTTCTCCGTCCGGCTCTCGTCCGCCACGACGAGATTGGTCGTGAGGGGATCGAGCCCGCGCTCCACGCACTCCACCGAGGCGTAGAACGATTTGAGGTCGATCGCGAGATAGGTCCGCTCTTCTCTGTCCGCCATGCCGCCGTCTCCTTTCGTGAGAATTCTTTCGGTGATGATGCCCGTTTTTCACGGACTGCCGGAGAAGTCCGCGCTGTTTTTACAATTCCCGCCTTGCATTTCCGCAGCGCGGGGCGTATCATACGGGTACAGAGCTTATTTCCGCGCTTCGGCGAGGATCCCGGTCATCGCGGCGGCGCGGAGGATCGCACACTGCGTCTTTCCGTCGGCGATATGCCCGTCGAGGACCTCGCGCACGGCGTCGGCGAGCGGCATGCGGAAGACCTCGAGGAATTCGTCCCGGTCGAGATGCTGTTCGCGGAAGGTCAGTCCGCGGGCGAGGAACATGCGGATGCGCTCGCCCATGATCGCCGGGGACCCGTAGAAATCGCCGAGATCGACAAGCTCAGCGGGGACCGCGCCCGTCTCCTCCCGCAGCTCGCGGAGGGCGGCTTCTGCGAAATCCTCATCCGGGGCGTCGAGCTTTCCGGCGGGGATCTCGGTGAGGACTTGTCCGACGGCGTAGCGATACTGCCGCTCGAGGATCACCTCGCCGTCGTCGGTGATCGGAACGACGCAGACCGCGCCGATGTGACGGACGATCTCGCGGATCGCGGACGCGCCGTCGGGGAGGGTGACCGTGTCGCGGTACAGGTGGACGACGCGCCCGTCGAAGATCAGCTCGGACGACGTCATGGTTTCGATGAGATTCATGGGGGATATTCCTTTCGGAGCCTGTTTTTCTTCATTATACCACATCCGCCGCCGTCCCGCAAGCCCGCGCTTCATTTTTGCACAAAGGAGAACCTTTCATGATTACCGAAGGAACCATGCCCTATCTCGGATACCGGACCTATTACCGGATCGCCGGATCGATCGGCAGCGGGAAGACGCCCGTTCTGCTCCTGCACGGCGGTCCCGGCTCGACGCACAACTATTTTGAGGTCCTCGACTCCCTCGCCGAGGAGGACGGTCGCGCGCTTGTCACCTACGATCAGCTCGGCTGCGGGAACTCCTACCTCGACGGGCATCCCGAGCTCTGGACGATGGAGACGTGGCTCGGGGAACTCACCGCCCTGCGGGAATACCTCGGCCTCGGCGACGTGATCCTCCTCGGGCAGTCGTGGGGCGGGATGCTCCTCCTCGAATATCTCTGCCGACACGACCATCCCGGCGTGCGCGGCGCGGTCCTCTCGAGCACCCTGCCGTCGAGCCGGATGTGGGCCGAGGAGCAGGCGCGGATGATCACGCAGCTCCCGGCGGCGATGCAGGAGGCGATCCGCCTTGCCGTGGAATCCGGCGACTTCACCTCCCCCGCCTATCGCGAGGCCGAGGACACCTATATGCGCCTGCACGCGGGCGGAGAATACGGTCCGGGCGATCCCGACTGCCTGACAAGACCGAAGCGTGCGGGCGAGGAGTGCTACCTCACCGCGTGGGGACCGAACGAATTCACCCCGACGGGGACGCTGTGCGATTTCGACGTGACGGAATGCCTCGGGACAATCGACGTGCCGACCCTCGTCGTGAGCGGCGGGAGCGATCTCTGCACGCCGTACATCGCGAAGTACATGGCGGACCGGATCCCCGGCGCGCGCTGGGAGCTCTTCCGCACCTGCCGCCACACCTGCTTCGTCGAGGAGAACAAAAAGTACATCGGTCTCCTCCGCGCGTGGATGGCGGAGCGGGGGATCTGATACCCTGAATTTGTGAACTTTCTGTAAATCCCGGGAATGCCGCGAGACGTCCCGGGATTTTTTACGTCTTCTCAGGCAGAGAACAACAGGAAAGGCTGGGTAACCACCATGAAAATCACCAGACGAATGACTGCGATCACGGCGATCCTCCTCTGCCTCGCGCTCCTCGCGTCCTGCAGGGCCGACAAAACGGACGAAGCGAAGACTGAGGCGCAGAACGGCCCCGTGATCGTCGCCCCGCAGGAGCCGACCGCGCACACCGAGGTCCTCACGGGCGTCTACCGTCCCGTGCCGCTCGCTCTGACGGAGGGATACGAGGCAGGATCCGAGACGCAGAATTGCTCGCCGTATATCGACGCGGAGACGGGCGCGGTCACGGTCCTTCTCACCCGGATCGACCGGAATGCGGACGACGGGGAACCCCTGTACCTGATCGTAACAACGGACGCGGAGCACGGCGTCACCCGGACAGTCCCTCTGCCGGATTTCGGGGAGGGGAGCGTCGCCCGCTGGGCATTCGACGGGGAGGAGCGGCTCTTCTTCGCAGCGCAGAGGACCCGCGAGCGGAGCGAGGCTGACTTCCGCCCCTACTGCGACATCGACCTCTACCGCTACGACCTGCCGGACGGAGAGCATCCCGAAGGCGCTCTCTCGGAGGCCCTGCCGCTCAATCCTCTCTTCGGCGCAAATGGAGAATTCTATGTTCAGAACTTCGCCGCGGACGCGGACGGCGATCTCTGGGTCGAGTGCATCGTCGGGAGCTCGGGCAGGCAGATCGTCTTCACGCCGGAGCTCGTGCAGAAAACGGTGCGCGACGAGTATCACAACACGCCCATGACGGCGATCCCGGACAGCGCGGGCGGCGGTGTGACGGTGAAGCTCAATTCCACCGTCATCGGCGCGATGCTGATCGGACGGGACGGAAGCAAGCGGAGGATCGAGCTTCCGGAGCTGCCGGATCGGATCGTCTTTCCGCAGGGCGGCGACGGCGGGACCTTCTACTATTCCACGAATTCCGGCGTCTGGCGGGCCGTCCTCGACGAGCGGGAAAACGCCGCGGTCGAATGCCTCATGGACTTCAAAAATTCCAATGTGAAGACGAACGTCAACGGAGGCGGGGGTGAGTGGGCGTATCTTCTGTCCGTGTTCTCCGAGGACTGCTTTCTCTTCACGGAGAACGGCTCCCTCGCGCTCTATACCGCCTCCGGGGACATCGATCTCTCCTCGCTGAAAGTGGTGGAGGTCGCCCTCGGAACGAAGCTCGGCGCCGCGGCCATGGACTGGAGCGACCTCTTCGTGGAGTATAACCGGGATCACCCGGGGTGCCGGGTCGTTCTGCGGGACTACACGATCTACAACAATTCCGAAAATCCGGACGGCGGCCTGAACAGGCTCACGATGGACATTCTCACGGGCATCTATCGGCCCGATCTGGTGATTGCAGAATACGGAGACGCCTTAACGCAGGTGATCGTGCGGGACAGGCTTTATGAGGATCTCTCTCCTTTCATGGAGGCGGACGACGTCGTGAACCGGGACAATCTCTTCGACTGCACGGAGCGCATGTTTGCCGCACCGGACGGCGGAATCTGGGGCATGACCGGACGCGTCAAGCTCTGGGGACCGCTCAGCGCGCGCTCCGTCCTCGACCGGTACGCGCCGGACTTGACGGAGGAGAGCGGATGGACCTTCGAGCGGATGCTGGACGTCGCCGAGAACATGCCTGCGGATACGGTGTTCTACCACTCACTCCGGCAGGACAATGCGGAATCGATGCTGCTCGGCCCGGACGGGTACGGCGTATTCGTGGATCTTGAGAAGGGGGAGGCGCATTTCGACAGCCCGCTCTTCCTCCGCTGGCTGAATTTCTACGCCTCGCTGCCGAAGGATACGGACGAATGGATGAAGGTCTCTCCGACCGGGCAGCTCTACGCCAAGAGGGATTGGGCATCTGTTTACGACTGGGCATATCAGGACCGGATCCTGCTTCAATGGGCAGGAATCAACGATCTCAAGGTCTATTGGAGCGAATCCCTCTTCGGCACGAAGGACTGGGTCTTCCTCGGCCATCCGGCAGAGGGGCACAGCGGGATCGACTGCCGGGCTGAAAACTGCGTCGTCATGACCCGGTGGTGCGCCGAGCGGGAAACGGCGTGGGACGTGATCCATACTCTCATCGCGGACGGGGACTCTCTCTTCCAGCTTCCGACGCTGAAAACTGTCTTCGAGCGGAATTTGGAGAGGGAAGATCCCTATAACCGTCAGACGATCGTCTACTTCGACGGGCTTACAATCGCCTCCGAACGCGACCCGGACATGACGCAGGAGAAGCTGACGCGCCCCGGGTATCTCGTCCTGTCGGAGCCGGGGGATATCGAGCACATCCGGCGCCTCCTCGACACAGTCGGCTATCCGCTTGCAGAGAAGATCTCCCCCGAGATCGCCTCGATCGTCGCGGAGGAGATCTCGGCCTGGACGGGCGGCGTCGGGACTGCGGAGAACTGCGCCGCGAAGATCCAGTCCCGCGTCTCGATCTGGCTCGCCGAGCATTCGTGACGGCTTTTGCGCGAATCCTGTCTTGCAATCCCGCGCGGATTGTGCTATAATCGGGAAAAAGAGAGGAGGCGAGCGCATGGACAGCACGGAAAGAGTGCGGAGAACCATTCTCGGTCAGCCGACGGACCGTCAGCCGATCTACGGCTGGGTGTCGGCGAACCTGACCAACGAGCTCAACGAAACCTACGGCTCCGTCGCGGCATTCGAAGACAAGTACGAATTCGACATGAGCCACATCTTCGGAGGACCGGGATCCTTCCGGGGGGACGTGATCGACCGCGTCCGGGCGGAAAACGACGAGCTGACGCCGGATCTGCTCCTCGACGAGGACATTTTCACCGATCCGGATATCCTCGACCAGTACCGGAACATTCAGGACGCGATGGCCTTCCACAAGGAGCGCGGGCGCTTCTGCTACATCCAGACGCCGGGCTTCTTCGAGCAGTTCAACGGCGTCTTCGGGATCGAAAACCAGCTTCTCTGGCTCGCGATGTACCCGGACGAGCTCGACGAGCTGTACCGGAGACAGGCGGAATGGACGGTGAAATTCGCCGGGCACTGCATCGACCTCGGGATCGACATGGTCCACATCTCCGACGACTGGGGCTCGCAGAAGGACCTGCTCTTCAATCCCCGCCTCTGGGAGGAGATCATCCGTCCCCACATGAAGCGCGTCGTCGATTACGTCCACAGCCGCGGCTGCTTCTGCTCGCTCCATTCGGACGGCTGCATCGCGAAGGTCACGGACGGCATCGCCGAGCTCGGGCTTGACCTTGTGCATCCGTGGCAGGAGAGCGCGGGCATGTCGTACGATCTGTACCTCGAGAAGTATCAGGACCGCTTCGCCATCCTCGGCGGGATCTGCATCCAGACGGTTCTGGGCCTCGTGCCGCAGGACGAACTGGAGCGCGAGATCCGGCGGGTGTTCTCGCTCCTCCGCGGAAAGCGCTGGGTTTGCTGCACCACGCATTTCGTGCAGAACCACTGCTCGATGGAAGACCTCGCCTTCGCCTACGATCTCATCTACAAGCTCGCCCGCGAATAACGGAAGGAGGACGCCATGGCAGTCGCTTTTACCGAAGAGAAGATGAACGAGGTCCTCGACCGCCACGAGCGTTGGTGGAAGGGAACGCTCGACGGACCGCTGCTGTGCGTGACGATCGGCGGTGCGCATCCGTTTGAGGGACGCTCGAAGGCACCGTGGCTTTCGCAGAGCACGTGCGCGGACTTCCGCTGGTCCCCCGAGGAGCTGATCGAGACGCTCGACGAGAGCCTCTCGACGCTCGAATTCGCCGGGGACGCCTATCCGCGCGTGAACCTCGACGCGTTCGGACCGGGCGTGGTCGCGGCATTCTGCGGGGCGCGGCTCGACAACTCCTCGGGCCGGGTCTGGTTCTTCCCGGACGGGGAGCATGATCTCGCCGATATCCACGCGCACTACGATCCCGACAACGTGTGGGCGCGGCGGATCAAGTCCATCTACCGGGCCGGGCTCGACCGCTGGGGTAAAACCGTCGTGATGGGCATGCCCGATCTCGGCGGCGTGATGGACGTGGCGGCCTCCCTGCGCGGGACGGAAAAACTGCTCACGGACCTGATCGACGAGCCGGAGGAGGTCCTGCGCCTCGTCGGGGAGATCGAGGAGGCGTGGGTCGACGCGTACCGGGATTTCGAGTCCGTTCTGCATCCCCGAAGCGCGGGCTACACCGACTGGTGCGGACTCCTCAGCCCGACGCCGTCGTATGTCCTGCAATGCGATTTCTGCTACATGATCGGCAACCCGATGTTCGAGCGGTTCGTGCTGCCCACCCTCAAGCGGGACACGGAGCGGCTCGACAACACGATCTACCACCTCGACGGGATCGGGGAGCTCTGCCACCTCGACAGCATCCTCGCCCTGCCTCGTCTGAACGCGGTGCAGTGGGTCTACGGAGAGGGAAAGCCCGGCCCGATGCACTGGCTCGACGTGTACGGGAAGATCCGGGCAGCGGGCAAGCGGATGATGGTGGTCGGCGGGTGTCAGGACGCCTTTGACGTGATCGGCGCGATCGGCGGGGACGGGATCTACATGAGCCTCGGCGTCGGCGCGGAGGATACCGAAACGCTCGAAAGACTCCTCGCCCTGCGGAAATGAATTCATCAAAAGGGCCTGTCGCATGAACGCTCAGATGCGGAGAAATGCGACAGCCTTTTTTTGTATTTGAAACCGGGTTCCGGTTTTCATATCCTTTCAGACAAAACATTGTCATTGCAAGGAAGGCGTCCTGAGACGCCTGACGCGGCAATCTCTCCAAACCGGGTGACGCAGGCAGGGAAGTGGTGACAATAGGATGCATATGCTTATCTGAAATTGCCACCCGGCTTCCATCCTGCTCATCAATTTCGGAGAGATTGCCACGTCACGAGCCTTAGGGCTCGCTCCTCG
>CACZSA010000251.1 GCA_902783705.1 uncultured Ruminococcus sp. | reverse complement strand
TCCTTTCCTCGTCCTCTGGGGCCGGGTGATTGACAAGAGGGCCCGGCCTGAGGGTCCTCTTGTCCGCCAGCCGCGCAGGCGAAAAAACTATCGACTTGGTCGATATAAAATCCGCAAGCGTCAGCGCGCAAACGGAATGTGATTACAGCCGCGAGCTTGCCGAAGGTGAGCTCGCCTCCTGCCCGCGGGGGCTCCCCGCCCGCAAGCGTCAGCGCGCAAGCAGCAGGAAGGATTCCAAATTCATAATTCATAATTCTTGATTCATAATTCTCAAAATGCTTGATTTACCGAAAATTTTCATCACCGAAAAGGGCGAGCGCCATGCGAAGACGGGGCATCCGTGGGTCTTCGAGGGCGAGGTCGTGCGCGCGGGCGGCTCCCCTTCCGGCGCGATGCCGGAGGACGGCGGGCTCGTGCATGTGTTCTCGCCGAAGGAGCGGTACCTCGGGACGGGGTATTACAACAGCCGCTCGAAGATCCGCGTCCGGATCCTCTCCGCGAACGCAAACGACCGCTTCGACGCCGATTTCTACCGTCGCCGCGTCCGCTACGCGCTCGACTACCGCAGGACGGTCATGGGCGCGGACTTTTCCGCATGCCGTCTGATCCACGGCGAGGCGGACCGCTTCCCCGGCCTGACGGTGGATCTCTTCACCGACACCCTCGTCGTCGAATGCCTCTCCCTCGGCACGGAGCGGGTGAAGGACGTGATCCTCTCCGCGCTTGTCGAATTCCTCCCGGACTACGGCGTCACCGTCTCGACCGTGTATGAGCGGAACGAGGGCGAGCTGCGGGCGAAGGAGGGCATGGAGAAATACAAGGGCTTCTGGGGCGGTCTCACGGGGCACGCGGACGGGCACACGGAGATCGCGGAGAACGGCATCCGCTACGACGTGGACTTCATCGAAGGGCAGAAGACGGGCTTCTTCCTCGATCAGAAGTACAACCGTCTCGCCGCCGCGAAGATCGCGGAGGGCCGCCGGGTCCTCGACTGCTTCACGCACACGGGGGCGTTTGCCCTGAACTGCGCGAAGGCGGGCGCGGCACACGTCACGGCGGTCGACATCTCGGCGCAGGCGATCGGACAGACCCGCCGCAACGCCGCTCTGAACGGGATCGACGCCGAATACGTGACGGCGGATGTTTTCGCGCTGCTCACGGCGATGGTGAACGAGCGGCGGCACGACTACGATTATATCATCCTCGACCCGCCCGCGTTCACGAAATCTTCGGCGACGGTCAAGGACGCGTACCGGGGGTACAAGGATATCAACTACCGCGCGATGCGGTGTCTGCCCCGCGGGGGCTATCTGGCGACGGCGTCGTGCTCGCACTTCATGACGCGGCCCCTGTTCGAAGCGATGCTCGACGAAGCGGCGCGTGACGCGGGGGTGGAACTGCGGCAGATCGAGAGCCGCGCGGCGGCGCCGGATCATCCGGTGCTCCGGTGCGTACCGGAAACGGACTATCTGAAATTCTACCTGTTTCAGGTCGTGTAAGCTGCTTCGCAGAAGCAACTTCACTCACCGCGGCGAAGCGGGGTGAACTTCACTTTCCGAAGGAAAACTTCACGCGCCGAAGGCGCACTTCACCCATTGCTCGCAAGCGGCGCGGACGCATTCTATCTCAATGCGCTGCATAAACGGGTGTCATGCACGGTACAGACGCATTTCCCTTTCAGCGCACTGCACATGATGTGTCATTGCATGGTAAATGCACATTTCCTTTCAACGCACTGCATAAACGAGTGTCATTGAGGAGGGACCTTCAGGTCCTGACGTGGCAATCCGTACCCCTTTCTGTGCGATTTATGATCGCGTCATTGATTGAATCACACATACAATTTGCGCGCTGACGCTTGCGGATTTGGGATCTTGCAGATCCGACACTTTTTTGTCCTTCCGGACGGGACCTAAGAGGACCCTCGGGCCGGGTCCTCTTAGGAATCTCCAGGCCCCAGAGGCGCGTTCCCCGCCTCTGGACTCCACCCCTGCCTCAGGTTCAACCTCATGTATATCTCGGAAGCGTTGTTCAATGAGGGCTAAACGGTCTCATAACAGGATTACAGGGGCCCCTCCCGGTTAGGCAAGCGGATTGTTTTGAAATACGCTCAACGCCGAGAATGCAGTTATTCCGTGTCAGACCTCTACTCAATGAAGGTGCAGCGGAAAAGTGTTCGGTCCGGTATCCGTTCCCCCCAATTCTTAATTCTTAATTCGTAATTCTTAATTCTTCGAAAGGAGTCCGCTCATGAAGAAAACCGTCTCGCTTGCGCAGTCTGCCGTCCTCATGGGCGTCATCATCCTTCTTTCCAAGGCGCTCGGGCTGGCGCGGGACATTCTCGTCGCCTCGGCGTACGGCACCACGATGGAGGCCGTGGCGTACGGGACCGCTTCGAAGCTCCCGACCACGGTGTTCGACTTCATCCTCGGCGGCGTCGTGACCTCGGCGTTCATCCCGGTCTACAACCGCATCGCGGTACAGCGGGGCAAGGACGAGGCCGTCGGCTTCGCGCAGTCCTACGTCAACCTCATTCTGCTCATCACGACGACCCTCTCGGTCCTCGGCGTGGTCTTCGCGCCCTCCCTCGTCCGCCTCATCGCGCCGGAGCTGGCCCCGGAGACCGCCGCACTCGCCGCCTCGCTCACCCGGATCATGTTCCCGATGGTGATCTTCGTGGGGCTGGCGTTCTCCTTCGTCGGGTTCCTCCAGTCCGAGGGGGAATACAACATCCCCGCGCTGATCTCGCTCGTCTCGAACCTGCTCATGGTCGGGTATCTGCTCTTCCTCAACGACCGCTTCGGCGTGCGGGGACTCTCGGCCGCGATGCTCGCGGGATGGGCGGCGCAGGCTCTCGTGCAATTGCCCGCCGTGCTGAAGCGCGGATTCCGGCCCCGTCTCTCCGCTCCCCTCGGGACGCCGGAGATCGCGCGGGCGGCGAAGAACACCCTGCCGATCCTCGTGGCGACCTGGACGACGCCCGTCTGCAACCTCATCAACACGCGCTTCGCGTCGGGGATCGAGGGGGGGCGGGCGATCACCGCGCTCGACTACGCGAACCGGCTCTACATCATTCTGGTCGGGCTGTTCTCCTTTGTCGCGACGAATCTCTTGTTTCCGTATTTCGCGCGGGCGGCGGCGTCGGGAGACACGGAGGAGAGCGACCGTCTGACGCGGACCTCGCTCAAGACGCTCTGCTTCATCATCGCGCCGATCGCCGCCGGGGTGACGGTCCTCGCCGGGCCGTTCATCGCGCTGGTGTACGAGAACGGGGTCTTCACGTCCTCCGACACGGCGCTCACGGCGGAGGCGCTGCGGATGTACGCGATCGGCATGGTCTTCGCGGCGTGCGGGGAGGTGCTGGTGAAGGCGTTCTTCGCGGCGGAGAAGATGCGGCTGCCGATGATCGCCTCGCTCATCTCGATGACGGTGAACGTCGCGGCGGTATTCGCGGGGAGCGCGCTCCTCGGCGAGCGGTTCGGCGTCGGGGCGATCGCGCTGCTGTCGGCCTCGGCGGCGGGCGTGAACATGGGGGTGAATCTCGTCTTCGCGTACCGGCGGGGGCTGATCCGGCCCGTTCTGTCGGACTGGGCGGACATTGCGAAGAGCGTCCTCGCGGCGGCGCTCATGGGGGCGGCGGTGTGGTTTGCGGCGTCCCGCTTCGCCGGGATGGGGAAGATCGCGGCGGTCGCGCTCCCGACGCTCATCGGGGCGGCGGTGTACGCTCTGCTGGCGATTGTCCTGCGGAGCGAAGAGATGAAGCTGATTCTTTCGAGAATCCGGAAGAACTGACGGACAGGTATGAACGCACACGGAAGGGGGAAAAACGACCGCGCGCGTTCTTTTTTTGGATTTTTTCTTTTTGCCTGTCCCCTTCTTTTTGTCTGCGCGCTGACGCTTGCGGATGATGGATCTTGCAGATCCATTGTTTTTTTGTCCTTCCGGACGGGACCTAAGAGGACCCTCGGGCCGGGTCCTCTTA
>CACZSA010000250.1 GCA_902783705.1 uncultured Ruminococcus sp. | reverse complement strand
CCCCGTTTTTCTTGAATTTCCATGCAGAAATCTCCCCCGCCCCCTTGATTTGGCGGGGGATTTGTGGTATGATATTCTATTATCAGACCTGAGAGGCATCCCATGAAAAACATTGCCATCCTCGGCTTCGGCGTCGTCGGCAGCGGCATCGCGCGGGTTCTCGAACAGAACGCCGCAGAGATCGCGCGCGCCGTCGGCGACGAGGTCTCCATCCGATATATCCTCGATCTCCGGGAATTCCCGGATTCGCCCTATGCGGACCGCGTGATCCATACGATCGATCCGATCCTCGCCGATCCCGACGTCGCGTGCGTCTGCGAAACGATGGGCGGCTCGCATCCCGCGCTTGAATATTCGCTCGCGTGCATGGAGGCGGGGAAGTCCGTCGTCTCCTCGAACAAGGAGGTCGTGGCGAACTTCGGCGACCTGCTTCTCCGGAAGGCGAAGGAGCACGGCGTTTCCTATCTCTTCGAGGCGTCCGTCGGCGGCGGCATTCCGCTGATCCGGCCCTTCCTCACGTCCCTCGTCTGCGACCGGGTGACCGAGATCGCGGGGATCGTGAACGGCACGACGAACTATATCCTCACGAAGATGCGCGACGAGGGCCGGGACTTCGGCGACGTGCTCGCGGAGGCCCAGCGGCTCGGATACGCGGAGCGCGACCCCTCGGCGGATATCGACGGCATCGACGCGAAGCGCAAGATCATCATCCTCACGGCTCTCGCCTCCGGGATCCTCCCCGAGGACGGCGACGTGTACGCGGGCTCGATCCGGAACATCACGCCCGGCGATATCGAAGCGGCGAGAGCGCTCGGCGGCGTCCTGCGGCTCATCGCGCAGACGAAGATCCTCCCCGACGGACGGGTCGCGGCGTGCGTCACCCCGATGATCGTCATGGCGCCTCATCCGCTCGCGAACGTCGACGGCGTGTACAACGCGGTGTCCGTCACCAGTCCCGTGACCGGGGATATACTGTATTACGGGCGCGGCGCGGGCAGCCTTCCGACAGCGGGCGCGGTGATCTCCGACGTCACGGCGGTCCTCTCCGGCGCGGCGAAGGCGGAGCTTGCCCCGGTGTTCGAGAAGAAATCCGGCGCGGTGATCCCCTTCGGCGAACAGTCCTTCCCGTTCTATATCCGGACACAGGGCAGCGAGGCGGAGATCCGCGAGCTGCTCGAGACGGTCACGGACACGGTGATCCCGCTCGGCGGCGGCGCGTTCGAGACCGGCGAGATGACGGCGGCGGAGGCGGAGCGCGTTCTCCCGGAGGCCGTCAAAATTCCCATTCTGAGGTGAATCCATGCTGTACGGAATCCATTCGATCAAGCGCGACGACAACATCGCCGTGGTATATGTGCGCCGTCCCCCGGAGATCCCGGGCGTGGCGTATCTGACGTTCGGCTCCCTCGCGGACGCGGGCGTGGACGTCGACATCATTTTACAGACCGCCTCGGTCGGACACGGAAGCGATTTCATCTTCACGATCCACGCGGAGGATACGGAAAAAGCCCGCGAAATCCTCGAGCGGGAATTCAGCGGGCATAAGGAAACGCAGATCGAAATCGACCCGACGGCGGTGAAGCTCTCCGTCTCGGGCGAGGGGATGCAGGGGAAGCCGGGCGTCGCGGCGAAGGTCTTCAAGTGCCTCTGGGACGCGGACGTGCGGATCCTCAACACCTCGACGAGCGAGATCAAGATCTGCATGCTCGTCCCCGAGCGTGACGCCGACCGCGCGTATCAGGCGCTCCTCGACGGGTTCGAGATCGTCTGACGACAGAATAGCATCAGCCGCAGGAATGTCCCGCGGCTTTTTTATTTTCTCACGAGCCGGATGATCCCGAAGACCAGCCATCCGGCGAGGGATCCCCCCGCAATGAACGCGGCGGTGAAGAGCAGAAAGAACCCGACGAACCCGCCGAAGACCGGCTGGAGGATATCGAGAAAATGGCACCCATAGATCATGACCGGCAGAGCCGCCGCGGCGATCAGGGGCCAGAATTTGGTCCATGTCCTCTTCGCGCGGAGACAGAGGAGAATCTGACAGACAAGGGCCGCGGCGCAGGGGAGGAGGAAGAAGAGGATCCAGATCCACAGATCCACCGGGATGATCCCGCGGAGGAATTCGTGCAGCGCGTCGAGCATGGGACGGCTCCTTTACGCGATCACCCTTGCACCGAAGGGGAAGAGGGCGAGACGGGCGATCTTGAAGTGCTGGCGTCCGAAGGGGATGCCGACGATCGTGGCGCAGAGGATCAGCCCCGTCAGGATGTGATTGAACGCCATCGGAACGCCGGAGCCGAGCAGCCAGACGACGTTTGCGATGAGCGAGGGCGCGCCGCCTCCGGGGAGGACTTCCTTGCCGAACGGCGCGAGGGAGAGGGCCGCGAACTTGAAGCACTGCCGTCCCCACGGGATGCCGACGATCGTGATGTGCCAGAAGATCCCGGCGAGGGACCATTCGAGCGCGGAAAGGAATCCGCCCGTGAGCAGCCAGAGAAGATTGCCGAGGAAGGTCATAAACAACGCCTCCTTTCCTTGACGAT
>CACZSA010000249.1 GCA_902783705.1 uncultured Ruminococcus sp. | reverse complement strand
GCGCAAACAAAACGCGATTACAACCGCGAGCTTGCCGAAGGTGAGCTCGCCTCCTGCCCGCGGGGGCTCCCCGCCCGCAAGCACCAGCGCGCAAACAAAACGAACGGCTAAAAAATCAAAAATGAGAAAAAAGCGCATGTCTCCCCGGAGATTCCCCGGGAAAACATGCGCGTGCGCTTGTTTCCTTCTTATTCGTTCTCGAGATTCGCCAGAACCTTGTACAGCAGTCCGTACAGCGCCTTCGCTTCCTCTTCGTCCAGCTTGACGCAGCCGCCGATCTGCGCGGGGATGTCCACCGCCTTGTCCTTCAGCGCGCGGCCTTCGTCCGTCAGATCCACGTTCACCACGCGCTCGTCTTCCTTCGAGCGGGAACGGACGATGAAGTTCTTCCCTTCCAGGCTCTTCAGAACCGGCGTAAGCGTGCCGCTGTCCAGATGCAGGCGTCTGCCCATCTCCTTCTCGGTGATCGGGTCGGTCTCCCACAGAACCATCATCACGATGTACTGCGTGTAGGTCAGGTTCAGATCCGTAAGCAGGGGGTGGTACAGCTTCGTGACCTCACGGGAGGCGGCGTACAGGGGGAAACAGAGCTGATTTTCAAGCTTCAGCGCTTCGTATTTCTTGCTCATAACGATTGTCCTTTGCTGATAAGTATAGAAGTGAATTATTCTGTGTTTATTATAGCACACGTCTTCCCGAAAAGCAAGAGGAAGACCTCATTATTTTCGCCGTTTAATTAAAAAATCGTCATTTTCCGCGCTTTCTTTTTTCTCGTTCCCCGCCGATTCCGGAGACCGTTCCCGGAATTTGAACGCGGTGTAAATATTCCGCACCCGCTCTTGACGAGCCGGCGTTTTCCCTCTATACTGAATTCAGTAAAAAAAACCGGAGGCTGTCCCATGAAACGCACGCTCTTCCCGCTCGCCCTCCTCGCCGCGCTCTTCCTCCTCCCGGGATGCGCCAAGGAAGCTCCCTCGCCCTCTCCCGCGCCGCAGAACACGGAAACCGAAGCAGCTGCCGCCGAGCCGATCCCGGAGACCGAAGCCGAGGGTGAGTCGCCCGCGGAGATCCCGGAGGCCGCGGAACCCGCCGAACCTGCGTCCGAGGAGCCCTCGCTCACTCTCGATGGGGTGACCTACCGCCTCACGTTCGAGGACGATTTCGACGGCGACGCGCTGGATCCGAAAAAATGGGCGCTCTGTCCCGAGTGGAAGCGGCAGGACGTCGGCGGATACTGGCGGAACAGCGAGGTCGAGGTCCGGGACGGCACGCTCCGGCTCCGCGCGCGCATCGACGACGACGGTACGCCCGTCTCCGGCGCGGTCCGCACGCTCGGGCTCTTTGAGCAGGCCTACGGCTATTTTGAATGCCGGATGATGTTCCCCTCGACGACGGGCTTCTGGGGCGCGTTCTGGATGATGTGCGGGGACGTCGGCGCGGAGGACGGCACGGCGGTCTCCGGCGCGGAGATCGACATCATCGAGAGCGGAGAATGCGCGCGGCGAGGCGTCAATCACGCGATCCACTGGGACGGCTACGGCGCGGCGCACAAATCCGTGTCGAAGATCCTTCCCCTGCGCGCGGACCTCTACGAAGGCTGGCATGTGTACGGCTTGCGCTGGACCAAGGACGCCTATATTTTCTATATCGACGGCGAGGAGACCTGGCGCACGTCGGAGCCCGGGATCTGCGAGCGTCCCGGCTACATGAAGCTCACGACGGAGTTCGGATCGTGGGCCGCGCCGATCGTGCCGGAGGAGCTGCCGGACTACTGTCAGATCGACTGGGTCCGGGCATGGGCCGAGGGCTGAGCAAACATCCCCGAAACCTCTTGACAAGCGCCTCCCCGCGCGGTATAATAGAAAGGATGAAATCACAACAAACCAACCCGGAGGTATTCCCATCATGGCAAAAGTATTGGTTGAAACCAGCGCCCGTCACGTCCACCTGACCGAAGAGCACATCAAGATCCTGTTCGGCGAAGGCGCGACCCTGACGAAGAAGAAGGACCTCTCCCAGCCCGGTCAGTTCGCCTGCGAAGAGCGCGTGACCGTCGTCGGCCCGAAGAAGTCCATCGAAAGAGTCTCCATCCTCGGTCCCGCGCGCGCGGCGACGCAGGTCGAGATCTCCTTCACCGACGCCCGCACCCTCGGCGTGGACGCGCCCGTGCGTGAGTCCGGCGACGTTGCCGGTTCCGCGGGCTGCAAGCTCATCGGCCCTGCCGGCGAGATCGAGATCTCCGAAGGCGTCATCATCGCGAAGCGCCACATCCACTTCACGCCCGAGGACGCGAAGGAATTCGGCGTCGAGGACAAGCAGATCGTCTCCGTGAAGATCGACTCGAACGGTCGTTCCCTCACCTTCGGCGACGTCGTCGTCCGCGTCAGCCCGAAGTTCAAGGCCGCGATGCACATCGACACCGACGAAGCGAACGCCGCCTGCGCATTCGGCGAAGTCTGGGGCGAAGTGATCCTTTAATCGCACAATCCGATCAAACCCGCAAACGGAAAACCGGGGAGAGACGCATGGTCCCTCCCCTTTTCTTTTGCTCACCAAAACCCGACCCGCCCGCACACGACGCGGCAGTCGGCGAGAAGACGGTCTGCTGCCCTCGCGGAAGCGTCCTCGCGCAGATCGTCGAAGCGCAGATCGAATCCCTCCGCATCCTGCACGGACCGGAAGCAGGCCGCCCCGCCCGTCGGATCCATCCCACGGGCCGCGTCCCGGACCGCATCCCGGGCGATTCTCAGTGCCCGCGCGGATTCATGCCCCGTCACCGGGCGGAGAAACTCCCCCTCCCGCGCGAAGGCCGCGATCACCCCCGCCGCGCTGTCCGGCCATCCGGGTCCGCGCACTCTCCGGAGCACGACCGCCGCGATGCCCGTCTGCGCCGCGTAGTCCTCCCCGCCGTAGTTCGCCGCGATCATCGCCGCGAGATAGGCCCGGTCGCGCTCCGTCAGCCGTGCCTCTTCCCGCTCCTCTTCCATCACCGGGACTGCCCCGGCGGGAGCATCGCACGCCGAAGCGCGGACACCCCCGGCCGGAAGCAGCGCAGCCATCGCTGCCAGCCACACGCAGACTGCTCGTTTCATCTCGTTTTTCTCCGATCTTTTTTGCTCACAGCGAGTATGCCCCGGCGGCGCGCGTTCTATGCACGGAAAAAACTCCCCCCGTCTGGATGCGGGAGGAGTTTTCGTTCAGTCTTGGAAATCCGCTGAGATCCGCGTCAGTCCTTCCAGCCGAGGACGTTCACGGAGAAGCGGTGCAGGAGCGTTGCGAGCTCGTAGCGGTACGCGTCGCCGGTCGGATCCATTGCGCCGGAAGAGACGAGGAACTGCTGCTGCTGCGCGTACTTCGCCGCCGTCAGCGCACCTTCGCGGGCCGCGTCGGTCCAGTACTGCCACGTGCCGCCGACCAGGGTCATGCCGATCTTGTCCGCGTCGGGGATGCTCAGGGTCACGCGGGAGACGTTCGGAGTCTGCTTGGCAAGGCTCGTCGCGTAGCGGTACATGATGATGTACATCTGCTGATGCGTGATGTTGTCACGCGGTCCGAAGGTGCCGTCGCCGTAGCCGAGGATCAGGCCGTTGGCGGTCGCCCAGTTGATGTACGGGATCGCGTACTTGATGTCG
>CACZSA010000248.1 GCA_902783705.1 uncultured Ruminococcus sp. | reverse complement strand
CGCGGGCGATCCGGCATTCCTCCGGCATGCGCATTGTCACCCAGACCTGTCCGTCCGCGAGGGTCGCCGCGGAGGAGGGGGAGGCGGAGAGCGGGAAGACGCCGCAGAAGCGGAATTCCGCATCGAGGATCATCACGTCCGCGTAGCCGAAGAGGTATAAGAATCCGTCCGCGTCCCGGGCAAGGAGGTTAACGGGATGGTCCCGGCCCTCCGGAGGAAGCTCGTCGAAGGGCAGGCGATCCGTGACGGTCGGGGCGGGATCGTCGAGGGAGATTTCCGCGAGTGTGCGGACGTACGCGCCGTCGGTGTTCACCGTATAGAGAAGGAAGAGCCTGCCGTCTGCGAACACCCCGACATTCATCCATGCGCCGTCCGGGAGAGGGATATGCACGGTGTCCGCCGGCGATCCGTCCCGGGGGAAGCGGAGGAGGACAGGCAAGGTGCCGTCCGGCGTTTTTTCGGTTCCGACGGCGAGGATCGAATCGGCGTCAGCGGTCGGGACGGTGAAGAAATGGATCCCGGTATCCGCGGGACAGGGCAGCTCGACAGAGGAATAGACAATCTCCGTCTCACCCTCCGCGGATTCGGGCGGAACCTTCGCGCGGCATCCGGCGAGCGGCAGAAGGAGGATGGGCAGCAGGAGAAGGAGGGGGGCGAGGCGTTTCATGGGTCCGCTCCTCGGAAAATCATTCTGTCCTCATTCTACCACGTCGGAGCGCGGAAAGATTGCGGATAGTTTGAAGAGAAAATCAAGATTCTTGAAACAATCCCAATGAAAAAGGAACCCGCCGAAGACGGATTCCGTTCTGTGTATTCGCATTTACTCCGCGTTCTGCGCGTTGAGCCAGTCGCAGGCAGCGAGGGCCGCTACCGCTCCGTCCGCCGCCGCCGTGGTGACCTGACGGATGCGTTTCGAGCGGCAGTCGCCCGCCACGAAGACGCCCGGGGTGACGGTCGCGCATCCTTCGTCGGAGTCCGCGTAGCCGCGCGCGTCGAGGGTGATGAGATCGGCGAAGGGGGTGTTCTGCGGCTCGAGCCCGACAGCGACGAAGACGCCGTCCGCCCGGATCACGCGCTCCTCCCCGTTCTCGGACCGTACGGCGAGTCCGGTGATGCCGTCCGCCGGGGTGCCGAGGTACTGCGCGGCGAGGGTGGAGTAGAGGATCTCGACGTTGTCCCGCGCGCGGAGCTGTTCGGCGAGCTTTTCCTCGCCCGTGAGGAAGGCGAGATTCTGCACGACGGTGACCTTATGGCAGAGGTCGGCGAGGAGGAGGGCCTCCTGCAGGGCGGAATTGCCTCCGCCGATGACCGCGACGTCCCGGTCCCGGTAGTACGCGCCGTCGCACACCGCGCAGAAGGACACGCCGCTGCCGACGAACGCCTCCTCGTCCGGGAGACCGAGCATGCGGTGGCGCGCGCCCGTCGCGAGGATCACGGCCCGCCCGTCGAACTCCCCGTCCTCAGTGATCGCCGTGAAGGTGCCGTCGCTGTTTTTCCGGATCGCGGTGACCTCGGCGGCCTCCATTTCCGCGCCCTGCGCCAATGCCTGATCGACGAGGCGTTCCGCGAATTCGATGCCCGTGATCTCCTCGAAGCCGGGAATGTTCTCGACCTTCGGGGAGTGCGTGATCTGCCCGCCGAACGCGTCCTTTTCGATGACCGTGACGCTCTTGTTCGCGCGCAGGCCGTAAATCGCTGCCGTGAGTCCCGCCGGCCCTCCGCCGACGATGAGAATATCTGTCATGAGATGCTCCTCGGGGGACGCCGGGGGAAAAACTTTTTGAGAAAAGTTTTTCCCCCGGACCCCTTTTTCAAAAACTTTTAGAAAGGGGGACAAGCTGCCCCAATATCGTGTCGTGCGTTGTTTCCCCTCATAAAAGTCTTTGAAGAGGGGTGCGGGGGAGGGAGCTTTCTTCGGAAAGTCCCTCCCCCGCAAAGGTTATGACGCGTATTTTACGCGGTCAGGTATTTTTTGATTTCGGAGACGCCGACAAACTTGAAGGTGTCCGCGCCGGTCTTCACGACGAGGGTCGGGGACTGGCGGATGCCGTACTCTCTCGCGAGATCGGGCTGCTTATCCGCGAAGATCTTCGTGTAGGCGACGCCGGCTTTGTCGAGGGCGGCGCAGGCGATCTTGCAGTTCGGGCAAGTGGTCGTGGCGAAGAGGAAGGCGCCGTTTGCCATATCGGTATCGGTGGCGGGCGTCACAGCCGCTTCGACGGCAGCCGCGGGGATCGTATCATTCTTCTCCGGCACGGGTGCGGCCTTCGTCGGGGTGGAGGCGGCGGGCGCATCCGGATGGAGAGGTCCGCGGTGCGTCAGGGTAGAGTGGGCGATGTCGTAGGTCTTGCGGTCCTTGAACTCCTGCGCCTTGCCGTCGTTCCAGTTCTGAACGGGGCGGTAGTAGCCGGTGATGCGGCTGTTGACCTCGGTCTTCTCACCGCAGATCGGGCAGACGGGCTGCTCGCCGGCGAGGTAGCCGTGGTTCTTGCAGATGGAGTAGGTCGGGGAGAGGGTGTAGTACGGGAGCTTGTAGTTTTCCGCGACCTTGCGCACGAGGTTCGCCGCGGCTCTCCAGTCGGGCAGCTTCTCGCCGAGGAAGGCGTGGAAGACGGTGCCGGACGTGTAGAGGGTCTGCAGGTCGTCCTGAATGTCGAGGGCGGAGAAGACGTCCTCGGTGTAGCCGACGGGCAGGTGGGAGGAGTTGGTGTAATACGGGGTGTCGTCGCAGGATTTCGCCGCCGTGATGATGTCGGGATAGCGCTCCTTGTCCTTCTGCGCGAAGCGGTAGGCGGTGGATTCCGCCGGGGTGGCCTCGAGGTTGTAGAGGTCGCCGTACTGCTCCTGATAGTCGGAGAGGCGTTCGCGCATGTGGTTGAGGACCTCGATCGTGAAGTCCTGGGTCTCCTTGTGGGACATATCGGCGCGGATCCACTTCGCGTTGAGGCCCGCTTCGTTCATGCCGACGAGGCCGATCGTGGAGAAGTGGTTCTCGAAGGTGCCGAGATAGCGCTTCGTGTAGGGATAGAGGCCGTCCTCGAGGTACTTCGTGATGACGGTGCGCTTGATTTTGAGGGAGCGCGCCGCGATGTCCATGAGCTTGTCAAGGCGCTTGTAGAAATCTGCCTCGTCGCTTGCAAGGTAGGCCAGGCGCGGCATGTTCAACGTCACGACGCCGATGGAGCCGGTCGACTCACCGGAGCCGAAGAAGCCGCCGGTCTTTTTGCGGAGCTCGCGGAGGTCGAGGCGGAGGCGGCAGCACATGGAGCGCACGTCGGAGGGCTCCATATCGCTGTTGACGTAGT
>CACZSA010000247.1 GCA_902783705.1 uncultured Ruminococcus sp. | reverse complement strand
CCTCGATCCGGGCGTCGAGGCGTATTCGAAGGACACGTTCTCCTCGAAGCGGTACACGCTCTGGACGATGCGCTCGCTCTATCACAATCTCCCCGCGCTGAACGGGTGCGAGCAGAAGCCGGGCGGCGAGTACCGGGCCGAGATCCTCTCCTGCGCGGACGGCGTGATGGAGACGGAGCTGAAAAACGCCTATCCCCCGGAGGCCGGGGTGGAATCGTACCGCCGCCGCGTGGGATTTGACGGGGCGGGCTTCTTCTGTGAGGACCGGATCGTCTTCCGGGAATCCGGGCGCGCGGACTTCACGCTGATGTGCCGCGAATCGCCGGAGTTCGACGGACACGCGTTCAGGCTGGCGGAAGCGGGGGTCACGGCGGAATTCGACGGATCGCTCACGCCCGCGGTCGACGCCGTAGGGCTCGAGGACAAGCTCCAGCGCGAATGGGCCACCGACGCCCTCGCGCGCGTGCGCCTCTGCTCCGGGGATTTCCTGGAGGGGACGTTCGTGCTGCACGTGAAGGGCTGATCTATCCGAATCCAACGAGAGGGCTGATTCCCGAAAAAGGGACGGCCCTTTCGCTTTCGTTCATGCGTTTTTCACAAATCCGAAGCCCTCTCCGCATTGACTTCCCGTCGGGTTTGTGCTATAATTCAATCTGTATTATCAGTTCATTCGGAGGATCTCTTCTGTTATGACGAATTTCACCCGATATGCGAAAAAAACGATCGCGCTGGCCCTCGCCGCACTGCTCCTCTCGTCCGCCTCGGCGTGCGCGAAGAACGGCGGGAACGAAGCAGGCGATCCCGGAACGGCTGTCAGCGAGACGAAGGAGCCCGTCAATCTCGATCTGCTCATCATCGGCCTGACGGCGGAATACGAGATGACCGACGGCTTCGTGTTCTCGTCGTCCTCCACCGAGCTCGGCGAATACCTCGACGACGACCTGATCCAGTCCTACTACGGCGACGCCTCCGTCAAGCCCGATTTCACGAAGGTCTCGGAGTACTGCGTGTACATCGACGAGAGCAACCCGTATCTGCTCACCGACGTCGGCGCGTTCCGGCTGAACGATCCCTCCTACGCGGACACGCTGATGCAGTTCATCCAGGGACGGATCGACGTGCGGATCGAGAACGGCGCGCGCTATCCGGACATCGACGTGGCGACCCTCAAAAAGGCCGTGGTCGCGAAGGCCGGGGACGTGGTCTACTACGCTGTCGGCCACGATTCCGCCGCACTCGCCGATGCGCTGAAGGACGCGCTTTCATAATCGATGGTATTCTCCTCCCTTCTCTTTCTGTTCGCGTTCCTGACCGTGACGCTCGCGCTGTACTACGTCCTGCCGCACAACAAATGGCGCAACGCGGTGCTCTTCGTCGTCAGCCTGATCTTCTACGGCTGGGGGGAGCCCGTCTACATCCTCGTCATGCTCCTCTCGATCACGGAGGCGTACGGCTTCGGGTTCCTCATCGCGAAATACCGGGAGACGAACGTCCGGCGCGCGCGGGCATGGATGACGGTGTCGCTTCTCTCGAACCTCGCCGCCCTGCTCTTCTTCAAATACGCGAACTTCTTTCTCGAAAACCTGCGGCTCATCCCGCCGCTGTCGGAGAAGATCGCGCTGATCGAGGGGCTGACCCTCCCGATCGGAATCTCGTTCTACACCTTCCAGATCATGTCTTACACGATCGATCTCTACCGCGGACAGACGGAGGTGCAGAAAAACTTCGTGGCGTTCGGCACCTACGTCACCCTCTTCCCGCAGCTCATCGCCGGGCCGATCGTGCGCTACCGCGACGTCGACGATCAGCTGACCGAGCGGCGGGAGACCGTCGATCTCTTCGCGAGCGGCGTGCGGCGGTTCCTCACCGGCCTCGGCAAGAAGATCCTCATCGGCGACACGGCGTCCCGGATCTACGAATACGCGAAGGCCTCGGCGGACTTCAACGCCACGGCCCTCGGCGCGTGGATGGTCGTGATCTTCTACACCCTGCACATCTATTACGATTTCTCCGGCTACTCCGATATGGCGATCGGGCTCGGGCGGATGTTCGGGTTCCGGTTCCTCGAGAACTTCGACTACCCGTATATCTCGCGGAGCATCACGGAGTTCTGGCGGCGGTGGCACATGTCCCTCGGCACATGGTTCAAGGAATATGTGTACATCCCCCTCGGCGGCAACCGCGCGGGACGGCTGAAGCAGTACCGGAACATCGCGATCGTGTGGTTCCTCACGGGCTTCTGGCACGGGGCAAACTGGAACTACATCCTCTGGGGCGTGTATTTCGGCGTGATCCTCGTGATCGAGAAGACGTTCCTGCTCAAACGGCTGGAAAAGCTCCCGAAGATCGTCGGGCATCTCTATGCCCTGCTCCTCATCGGGTTCGGGTGGATCCTGTTCTCCTACACCGACATGGCGGCGGGCGCTCGCTGCTTCCTCGCGCTCTTCGGCGTGGGGGTGAACGCCCTCTCCTCCCCGGTCATCGGGTATGAATTCCTGCATGCCGTGCCGTTCCTTCTGATCGCGGTGCTCGGTGCGACGCCCTTGCCGAAGCGGATCTGGGACCGGCTCGCAGAGCACGACTGGGTGTCCTGCGGTGCGATCCTGCCGGACGGGCGGGAGATGCCTGTGACGGAGGACGGACTGGCGCTGTCGCGGCGGGGGAAGGTCTTCGCCGTCCTCACGACGGTCGGATGCGTGTTTCTCTTCGTCTTCTGCGTCGCGTACATGGTTGATTCCACGTTTTCGCCGTTTTTGTATTTTATTTTCTGAATATTGCCTATGATCAAGAAAATCTGCAACCTTGCGACGGCGGTGTGCTTTCTGGCGCTGCTCTTCGGGCTGGCGGCGGCGTTCTGGATTCTGCCGGATTCCCCGTTCTCCGAGGCGGAAAACCGCACGCTCGCGCTCTTCCCGGAGTTCTCCTTTGAAACGCTGACCGACGGGAGCTTCAACGCCGGGATGACGGAGTATTTCGCCGATCAGTTCCCCGCGCGCCCGCTCTTTGTGCGGATCAAGGCCGAATCCGAAATCGCTGCCGGACGCGGCGAGAACAACGGCGTCCTCGTCGGGAAGAACGATCAGCTCGCCGTGCGGAAGTTCCGCGTCTACGAAAGCCTGCTCCATCAGACGCCCGACATGGATTATTACTACCGCTCGAATGTCGATGCGGCGATCGATGCCCTCAACGCCTTCGCGGCGGATGCGTCCCTGCCCGTCGTGACCATCCTCCCGCCCCGCTCAGTCGACGCCGCGGCCTCCGCCTTCACCTATCCCGGCGAAATCACGGACGTCCTGCACGAACAGCTTTCGGCGGGACTGTCTCCCGCGACCGGGTACATCGATCTGCTCCCGCTCTTCCGGGAACATTACGACGCCGGGGAATACGTCTATTTCCGCACCGACCACCACTGGACCCCGGAGGGCGCGTATCTCGCGTACCGGGAGATCATGAAGGGCTTCGGGATGGAGGATAAGATCCTCCCGGAATCGGCGTTCACCGTCGAGGAGATCCCCGGCTTCTACGGCACGACCTGGTCGAAGTCCCGGCTCAAATTCGTGGAGCCCGACACGATCCGGTATCTCTCCCCCGGCAATGAGGACGAATTTGTGACCGACTGCCTCTCCGTCAAAATGGTCAAGGACGAGGCGGGGCGTCCGAAGAAGGTCAAGGAGATCTATAAGTCCTTCCCCGGATGGCTCAACCGGGATTATTTCACGGTGAAGGACAAGTACGGCGCCTTCCTCGACGGGACGCACAACGAGCAGTTCATCTCCATCCCCGCGATGAACCGGGACCGGGAGGCGCTGCTCATCATGAAGGACTCGTTCGCGAACACGCTCGTGCCGTATCTCGCTCAGCACTTCGATCTCGTGATCGGCAACCTCACGGGCGGCGTGACGAACGCGTCGGAGCTTGCCGAAGAGTACGGCTGCTCCCGCATCCTCATCGTGTACAACTGGGAAAACCTCATCACCTCGGGCTCCCTCGCGGGCATCCACTAAACGTATTTATTAAGAAATCATCCAGACTGCGGAGGCAATTTCATGAATCACCATCATCGCATCCCCGCGCTTCTCCTCGCGTCCGTCCTGCTCCTCCCCTCGCTCGCGGCGTGCAGAAAGAGCGGCATTTCCGTCAATCAGGCGAGCGCGCTCATGAACGAGCTCGATTCGTCCGGCGCAATCTCCATCGAGAACATCGAGGCCGAACAGGCGGCTGCGGCGGAGGAAGCGGCAAAGAAGAAAGCCGAGGAAGAGGCGGCGAAGGCAGCGGCGCGGGAAGCGGCAAAGGCGGCCTTGAGCGCCGGAACGTCCTCTGCCTCCTCCGGCAAGACACAGACGACTGAAACCCCCGCCGAACCCGTTACGCTCAAGACCGACACCCCGGTCGAGGCCGTACCGCTCGCGGATCCCGCGCTCTATTCCGCGCCCGCTTTCGTCCCCGAAGTTTATGATCCGGCGGACACCCGGGCCTTCCGCGTGCTCGGCGCGGCATACTCCGACGGTGACTGGGCAGTGGTCTACGGCGAATGCCCGATCGGGCTCTATGTCACGGCGAAGACTGCCGACGGCGAATACGGCGTGCAGAGCGAGGGCGGATGCTTCGCGCTCCGGATGTACAGCCCGAAGGCTCACGCGAAGGCCGAATTCACTCTCTCCTACAACGGCGAGCAGATCGGCGATCCCATCCCCGCGGATATTTCGATTATCCTCTCCTCCTTCGAGGAGGATCCGAGCTGGGACGTCTGGATCGGCGGCGCAAATCAGGGCTTCTATCAGAAGATGATCCCGGACTACACGCACACCAACCTCATGAGCGACGCCGT
>CACZSA010000246.1 GCA_902783705.1 uncultured Ruminococcus sp. | reverse complement strand
GTCGTTCCAGAAGCGCGGCACGATGCCGACGTCTTCGTTGCCGTCCGTGTTGATGCCGGACTGGAGCGAGCAGACGGTGCCGATGTAACCCTGGTTGGCAAGGTCAAGAGAGTAGTACGGAGCCATGCCGCGGAGGGTCTCGGAGTCATCCGCGTTGACCCAGAAGGAGAACGTCATGCCCTTCGAGAAGTCGGTGTTCTTGAAGAGGTCGGTCTTGTAGAGCGCATAGGACGTGCCGTGGTTTTCCGCGCCGGAGCCGTTGATCTTCAGAGCCTTGCCGGTTCTGCCGTCCTTGAGTTCGGCATTGGTGAGCTCGAAAGCGGAGGCGTCTTCAAAGTCGATCGTGTAAACCGGGGTGTGATCCGCCGCGGTGTACTTTTCTTCCAGCGTGGGAGCCTTGACGACGACGGTCTGGTTGACCTTGGTCTCGGAATAGCGGTCCGCGATCTCGTCTTCGGTGAGCGCCGCCGCCCAGATCGCCACGTCGTCGATCAGGCCTTCGTAGTCACCGGTGTTCCACCACACGCAGCCCCAGGAGCCGAGGCGGACGAGGTTGTAGAACTCGAGCTCGAAGAGGAACATGTCCATGGAGCCGCCGCCGAAGCCCTGCGTATTGATGAGCTCGTCGTCGAGGTAGTAGCGGATGTCACCGGAATCGGGATCGTACACGACGGTGAGCAGCTGCCAGATCCCTTCGGAGGTCTGGTTCATGGTCGTCCAGACGGGGTCGTTCCAGCAGCGGGGCGTGATGCCCGTTTCCGGCTGGTTGCCGTCCGTGTTCATCGTGGTCTCACCGGACACGATGATGGAGATGTAGCCCTGAGGAGCCGCTTCGGAGTCGATCGAGAAGATCGGGGCGTGCGGGTCAAGGGTTTCGGAACCGACAGCGGTCTGAATCCACATGGAAACGGTCATGCCGTTTTCCCAGTCGGTGTTTTCAAACACGTCGGTCTTGTAGAGGCCGTAGGAAGTGCGGTTGGTGCCGGGGCCCTGTCCTTTGACCTGCAGAACGTTGCCGCGGGTCACGTCATAGACGACTTCGGCGTTGACGAGTTCCACGTCGCCTGCGCCGTCCGCGAAGTCGATGGTGAGGACCGGATCGGCAGCCGCAGCAGAGACGGCAAGGATCACGGCCAGCGCCAGCGCGAGGACCAATGCGAGTTTTTTCATGATTTCCTCCTGATCCGTTTGAGGATCGTGCGTGATTATGTTTCGATCATAACGATAAAAACATTCATAGTATATTCTACACGAGAACGGCGGTTTTGTCAAGCGGGTCCGGCGATTTTTTGAATAATTAAAAACGAAATAAAAATACATGATCCTGCGAAAACGAATGCTTTGCAAAAGAAACTGAATTATTTATCAAAAAATGCTTCACATCGGTGAAAAAATATGGTATAATGGTACAAAACCGGGGCGGAACATCCCCTCTGCGCCGGATTTTCGGCAAACAGACCGCGGGGCGGATCAGAAAGGACGGACCATGATGAAAAAACGAATTGCAGAGCTTCTTTTGACTGCGATGCTCCTCGCGTCCTTCGCGGCGTGCGGCGAGGCGAAACCCGACAGTCCGACGGTCACGGGCGCGGATCCGTCGGTCAGCGTGAATCCGGAGGCTGAGGAGACCGCTGCGCCGGAGACGGAGGAGGTCCCCTTCGAGGCGGAGGTCTATGATCTCGGCGGGCGGGATATCGTCGTGTATATGTCCGGCAACTGGGCCTTCGACGATTTCGAGGCCGAGGAGATGACGGGCGAGGCCCTGAACGACGCGCGCTACCAGACGAACACGACGGTCTGCGACATGTACGACATCAACCTGCGGACCGACAACCACGGCGGCGAGGCCTCGGGCGGTCAGGGCGCGGGCTACAAGGCGATCACCAACACGAACATGGCGGGCTCCACCGAATACGCCTTCGCCTCGGTCGGATGCTACGACGTCTCGACGCTCGCGTATCAGGGGCACATCCTCGATCTCAATAAGGTGAAGAACATCGACCTCGAGAAGCCATGGTGGGATCCGAAGGCGAACGAGCAGCTCTCCGTCAAGGGGCGCATGTTCTACACGACGGGCGACATCGGCGTGCTCGACAACGACTGCACCTACTGCATCCTCTTCAACAAGCAGGTCGCGACGAACTTCGGTCTCGAAAGCCCCTATGATCTCGTGCGGGAGAACCGCTGGACGTACGACAAGTTCATCGAAATGGCGGACACCTGCGACGCGGACCTCGACGGCGACGGCAAGTTCACGAACGACGACGCGTACGGCATCCTGATCTGGCAGGACTCCGTCATCGGCATGCTCCACGCCTCGGGCGGACGGTGCGCGACGATCAACCCGGACGGCACGATCGAGCTGACGCTCAACACCGAGCAGAACGTCGACGTCCTCACGACGTGGCTGACGGACCGCACGAAATCCTTCTCGTATTTCCTCGAGGCCGGGACGGACGACGCCTCCCACGCGACCTTCACGGGCAACCGCTGCCTGTTCTATACCCGCTATCTCCGCGCGGTGTCGTGGTTCCGCGATCTCGAGGCGGACTTCGGCATCCTGCCCTATCCGAAGTGGACGGCGGAGCAGCGCGATTTCTGCAACACCATGCACGCCTACGGCACCTCCTACGTCTGCATCCCGCTCGTCGCGGCGGACGTGGATGAGACGGGGGCCGTGATCGAGGCGCTCGCGTACTACGGGCGGATGTACATCACCCCGGCGTACTACGACGTGAACCTCAAGGGCAAGTACTTCCGCGACGAGGAATCGGCGGACATGCTCGACCTCATCTTCGAGACCCGCTTCTTCGACGTCGGCATGTACTATCAGCTCGGCGGCTATAACGAGCGCGTCATCACGATGATGCAGCAGAACGACACGGACTTCGCCTCGATGTACGCGAAGAACGAAAAGGTGGCGAACAAGCTCCTCTCGAAGATCAACGACGCGTTCGCCGAAATGGGCAACTGAACAAAGCGCACAGACCGCCGCGGTCCGGGGAAAGGGCTGCGGCGGTTTTTCAAGAAACCTTTTTAAAGTAAAGATAGAAGACAAAAAAACCGCAGGAGGAAAACGATGGACCCCTATATCCAGCTGACCGACAACGAACTGAAAATCCCCGGCGTGCGGGGAAAGCACGTATTCCTGCACGTGAGCGACACGCATCTCTGCGCGTGGGATGAGAGGAGCGGACCCGAGGAGGCGGAGCACAGCCGGGAGCGCGAGGACGCGTGGATGCGGCAGAAGGAGGCGTTCGCGCGCAGCTTCGGCGAGCCCTTCGGAGACGCGCAGAGGATCCCGACTGTCGAGGGCTTCGGGCGGCTTCTGGCCTTCGCGCGGGAGGAGCGGCCGGAGGCTCTGCTGCTCACGGGGGACAATCTCGAATACATGCATCCCGCGGGGGAGCGGATCCTCTGCGAGGGGCTGAAGGGCAGCGGCGTGCCCTTCCTCTGCGTCCCGGGGAACCACGAATCCGCTGAACTCCCGGGCGTATGGGAGACGGGCGTGCGGGTGCTCGAGTCCGACGGCTTCCGGATCGCGGCGGTGGACGACCGGACGCAGTCGGTGTCCGAAGAGGATCTCGACCGTCTCGAAGCGCTCGCGG
>CACZSA010000245.1 GCA_902783705.1 uncultured Ruminococcus sp. | reverse complement strand
GCCGGGTGATTGACAAGAGGGCCCGGCCTGAGGGTCCTCTTGTCCGCCAGCCGCGCAGGCGAAAAAAACGATCGACTTGGTCGATCCCAAATCCGCAAGCGTAAGCGCGCAAACGAAACATGACTGCAACCGCGAGCTTGCCGAAAAACAAAAAGGGCTGTTTTGCAACAGCCTCTTTTTGCTCCCGGGGAGGATTCCGGGATCACGGATCACCGGGACGCGGACGCTTCCATAACCGCGGTTATTTAAACAGCCGCAGGACGGGGAGCCTGCCGTCCTCTCTGTCCCAGATCACGTCAAAGTCAAACCCCTCGAAGGCGCATTCGGGATCCGCGCGGAGATCGTAGACGTAGTACGCCCCGTACTTCACCGCGTTCTCACGGCAGAAGTCCTCGAAGTCCCCGTCGGGGAAGGCCGCGGAGATGAGCAGCGAGAGCTCCGCGTATTCCCGCGGCTTGACATCCGGGTCGAGGACGTAGAAGGCTACGTCGGAGATGTCGTCGGTATAGAGCGACTGCGCCATATCGATCGAAACCGCGCCCAGAGAACCCTGCCATGTTCCCTCCGCCAGCGCTTCCCGGACCTCTGCCACGGTGCGCTCATAGTAGAACGACATGAGCTTGTTCGCCTGCCAGCCGTCGTCCTGCGGGGTGTTGCCGTCGAGATATTCGTTCAGCGTGTCCGCCGTGACGTTCGCTTTGCGCAGGGCTTCGGTCTTCGCTTCGTAGTCGTCCGCGTAGACATTGCCGATGAAGACGCCGTTCTGATAGTTGAGAGCCTCGATGTACGCCAACCGGATCGCGAGCTCATCCATGACGGCAGCCGGAAGGATGCGCGGCACGTCGTCCTCGCGGAGGTACGCGGTCCCCATATCCCCGGCGTCTGCGGAGATCGCGCCGTCGAAGTACGAGGTCACGCACGCGGAGAGGATGCCGCCGAGCCCGCCGACGAACGGACGGGAGACCGACGCCGCCTCGCCCGCGCGGACGGTGAGGGACGTGTCCGCCGCGCAGCTGTCGAGCTGATACGCGCTGCCTGCAACGCCGCCGACGCTCATGGTCAGCCCGCCGCCGCGATAGGGCGTATCCATCGTGATCGGGAAGCCCTGCTTTTCCCAGTATTCCGCGTAGGCCCGCGCGTCGTCCTCACCCGCACCCGTGACCGTCACGGTGAAGCCCTCGACCATGCAGCCGAGCACGTGATCGGCATACCCGGCGACCGGACCCGCCCAGAGGCTGACGGTGGTCATATTGTCCGGCGCGTTGACCCTCACGGGCGCGTATTCGATCTCCATCGAGCCGTCCGTCAGACGCAGGTTCTTCACGATGCCCCCGCCGCCCCAGTGCTTCGGCTCTCTGGTCGGGTCGAGGATCGTATGGACGCCGACCCCATCCGCGTTCACGGGCTGTCCGTACTGGTCGAGCGGATCGATGATCCCGTCGCCGTTGAGGTCGAGACCGTCCTCTGCAACGTGCTGGTCATATCGTTCGACGGTCATGTATTCCGAATACGCCGCGTAGCCGAAGAGGCCCCAGCAGGAGGACGAATAGGCGGTACTGTTCTCGAACACATCCCCGGCGGAGGCGCGGATCACGAGACCGTCGATCGTATGTCCGTTGCCGTTGAAAATGCCGAAGAAGGGATTCCTGCGGTCTCCGATGGGCGTCCAGCCGCCCGCGAAGCGTCCGCCTTCTTCAAAATCGCCGTTCTCAAACGCGATATCCGCCATGAGGATGTAGTTGCCGCCGAGGTCCTCGCGCACGGCGTCCAGATCGTCGACCGTATAGACGCCGATCCAGCCCTCAGGGGCTTCTTCGAGGCGCGAGATGCTGTCTTCCTGCACCGCGCGCGCGTTGAGATAATTCCGGATCGCCGGACCTGCCGCGACCGCCGCCGTGAGAGTCACGACCAGCGCCGCTGCGACGAGGATCGCCGTCCAGTTCTTTTTCTGTTTCATGGAAATCTCCTTTCCGATCCGCTGTCTGTGCCGAAGGGGACGGCCTTCCGCCTCACGGATCCTCTCCCGCACGGTGTCCGCGACCCGGTCGGGATCGGTGTCCCGGGCGAGGTCCGCGAGGAGGGTTTTCAGTTCTCTGTCGTGCATGGCTGATCTCCTTCCGTAAGGATTTTCTCGAGCTTCCGCCGCGCGAGGGAGTAGCGTTTCCGCGCCCACGCCTCGTTGTGTCCGAGCCGCCGGGCGATCTCGTCGTAGCCGCATTCCTCGACGGCGCGGAGCCAGACGACGGCGCGGTCCGGCGGGGAGAGGGACGCGAGGGCGCGGGACGTGCGTGCGGAGAGGGTGTCGTCGGCCTGCGGCGCGGGCGGGGGAATGCGGAACCGCTTGCGCTTGCGCAGAAGGTCCACCGAGATCCGCGCGGCGGTTTTGTACAGGAAGGCGCTCGCGGCGGCTTCGTTCGGGATGCGGTCGAGGTTTTGCCAGAGGCGGAGAAACGCCTCCGCGGCGGCATCCTCGGCATCCGCCGGTCCCGCGACCGCTGCGCAGTAGCCGGTGAGCTTCGCCGACTGCGCCGTCAGAAAGGCGTCGAAATCGAATCCGTCTTGCATCGCGCCGCTCCTTTCGTGTGGTTTCTGAGGTTCTTGGGGATAGATCGGAAGGGAAGTCTCCCGGGGTGACCGCCCTTTCATAAGTATAAACGGAGCAGGGGGGCGGATTTGTGAAGGGAAAGAAAAAGTTTTTGAAAAAAATCAAAAAATCCCGGTCTGATCCGCGGGATCCGGGGAAAACCGCTTCGGGCGGCATCCCTCGACTTCCGACGGGCGGAAAAAATCGGGGAAATTCGGGCGGGAGCCCTTGACAAGTGCGGCGGGGTGTGCTATAATAGGCGCGTTGACGGGGCAGAGATGTTCTGATCGGCATGCGGAAGTGGCGGAACTGGCAGACGCGCACGTTTGAGGGGCGTGTGGAGCATTCCATACGGGTTCAAGTCCCGTC
>CACZSA010000244.1 GCA_902783705.1 uncultured Ruminococcus sp. | reverse complement strand
GATCCACTCGAAGAGCTCGCGGAACTGCTTCTGCTTGATCGGATGCTCGCCGTAGCCGACGTCCGTGTAGTGGAGCGGGACCGCGCGCCGCATCGTCTCGAGATCGTTCCGACGCCCGCCGGACGCGCAGGAGTCGATCCAGAGCCCCGGATTGCGGTCGATCAGGGCGTCCCAGTAGGCGAGATAGCCCTGCACATGCAGGTTTTCCATCGCGCCGATCCGGTCCTCCTCCTCCGCAAGGATCCAGCAGGGCTTCGGATCGAAGTTGAAGTCCTGACGGTAGATGCGGATGTGTCCCTCCTTGATGATCGAATCGACCCGGTCGGTCAGCCACCGCCGCGCGTCGGGATTGCCGAGGTCGAAAAGGCGGTTGCCGTCCCCCTCGCGCCCGGTAGGAAGGCACCACTCGGGATGCTCCCGGTCGATCTCCGTCCCCGCGACGACGCGCTCCGGCTCGAACCAGAGAAGGAACCGCGCGCCGACCTTGTCGCAGGCTTCGCCGATCGGTCCGAGCCCGCGCGGGAATCGTTCCGGATCGGGTTTCCACGTCCCGGTGAGGGGCCAGTTGTAGTCGCACTTGTACCAGCCCGCGTCGATCCACCAGATATCCGGGACGAGCCCGCGTCGGACATAGGTCTCGATCCCGCGGATCTGATTCTCCTCGGTCGCCGCCGTGTGCTCCGGCTTTCCTTCGCAGCCCCAGTAGTGCAGGCACATCGCGGGGCGGATCGGATGCCCGTTCTCCCGCGGCAGGATGTGCGCGAGATACCACCGCCGCCAGAGATTCATCGAACGTCCCTCGTCCCCGCGCGAGATCATCACGGTGAGCCGCGGCGTCCGCATCGTCTCGCCCGGGCGGATCTTCATCCGGCACCGCGCCTGCCCGCACGAGAAGGCCGCGCCCCCGTCAGTCCGGGTGACCGTTGCCTTCCACATGTGAGGCCAGCCGACCGCCGCGCGCACGACCGCGTCCGCAAAGACGAGCTTCATGTACGGGAACGCGCCGTTGCACGAGGTCCCGTCGGCGGGGCTGATCGTCATGGGACCGTCCCGGAGCGCGTCGCGGAACCATTCATACCCGTCGTCGCGGCAGGTGTCGCCGTTGCCGTGCACGAACGCATCGAACGCGCCAGAGATCCCGCCGCCGAGCGTGATATCGGAGAGGACGGGCGTGTCGCACTCCCCATTGTTCGTGAACTCGGCGAGCCATTCGACGACAGGGAAATCGCGGTATTCCCACGCGGTGACGGCGACCGTGAGTCCCGTCTCCGGATCGGTCCCGGTCCACAAGCGGCGCACGATGTTCGCGTCGACCGATTCGCGCCGGTACGCCGTCTTCCAGCCCGCCGGAATGCCGCATGCCGGGACGCCGCCGATCTTAAATGCGAGCGGGAGCATCTCTCCCTCTTTTCCCGGGGAGAGGAGCGCGGACCTTGCCCGGAGCGCGAAATCCATTTTGTCAGCCTGCATAGTCGAATCCTCCTGTTGCTTAAATGTGGATCGATTCAGTTCTGCGTCTTTTCTGTCCGCCGGGTGAAGAACGCGAGGCGGCGGGCGGCGGGTTCGTTCGACGGGCGTGTCAGGGACGGATCGTCCTCGGCGGTGCGCCGCGCGTAATACGAGGCCCGCTCGATCATCTGCGGATCGCGGCAGGCGGCGGCAAGGCGGAAATTCATCTGCCCGTGCTGCCGGATCGCCCCGGTCTCGTTGAAGAAATCGCCCGGACCGCGGAGCTCGAGGTCGTATTCCGCGATCTCGAAGCCGTCCGTCGTGCTCTTGATCGCGCGCAGACGGTCCTGCGCCTCCGGCTTCGTCGAATCGGAGACGAGGATGAAGTACGATTTCGCCGTTCCCCGTCCCACGCGCCCGCGGAGCTGATGCAGCTGCGAGAGCCCGAACCGCTCGGCGTTCTCCACGATCATGAGCGTCGCGTTCGGCACGTTCACCCCGACCTCGATCACCGTCGTCGAAACGAGCACGTCGAGATTCCCCGCGGCGAACTCCGTCATCACGCGGTCCTTCTCCGAGGATTTCAGCTTGCCGTGCACGAATCCGACGTTCAGCTCGGGCAGGGCAGCCGCCAGCTCGTCCGCGTGCTGCACGGCGCTCTTCATCGGCGCGCTCTCCTCGGGCATCGCGTCCACGAGGGGGAGGTCCGCCATCTCGTCGGCGTCGGAGGCGTCGTTTTTCTCGCTCTCCTCGACCGCCGGGCAGACGACGTAGGTCTGGTGTCCCTCCGCAGCCTGCCGCCGGATGAAGCCGTTCAGCCGCTCGCGGTAACTCTCGTTCACAATGAACGTGTCGATCTTCTGGCGTCCCGCGGGGAGCTCATCGATCCGGGAGACGTCGATCATCCCGTAGGCCGCGAGCGTCAGGGTCCGCGGGATCGGCGTCGCGCTCATCACGAGGGAGTGCACGTTCTTCGCCTTCTCGAACAGCGCGGCCCGCTGATGCACCCCGAACCGGTGCTGCTCGTCGATCACCGCGAGGCCGAGCCTGTCGATCACGACGTCCTCGGTCAGCAGGGCGTGCGTCCCGATGACGATCCGGATGCCGCCATCGCCCGAGAGCCCTTCGAGGATCGCCGCGCGGTCCTTCTTCTTCGTCGAGCCCGTGAGCAGCGCGCATTCGATCCCGAGGGAGCCGAAGAGACGGGACAGATCCTCCGCGTGCTGATTCGCGAGGATCTCCGTCGGGGCCATGAGCGCAGCCCGGAAGCCGTTCTTCACCGCCGCGTACATCGCCGCCGCCGCCACGACCGTCTTGCCGCTCCCGACGTCCCCCGTCAGGATGCGGTTCATCAGG
>CACZSA010000243.1 GCA_902783705.1 uncultured Ruminococcus sp. | reverse complement strand
CGCCCGTCGATCTCTCCGATCAGGCGGAACGCTTCCGTTTTCGTCATACTGTAAATCCCTCCCTTGTCAGATAGTCCTTCAGCTTTTTCCGGATGCGCCGGAGAATCTGCGCGGCGGTGTTCTCCCGGATGCCGAAACGTACGGCGATCTGCCCGACGCTCTCCGCATACCAGTACCGCCGCACGAACATCGCGCGCCGCTCCTCTTCCAGCGAGCCGAGGAAGGCATCGACCGCCTCCGTCAGCGCGTGCCGCAGGGCCTCGTCCTCCGCCGATTCGACCGCGCCAAAGACGTCTTCGAGCTCGTCGAGTACGGCGTCGACCTCCCCGCCTCCGCGCTTCTTCGCCCGCGTCTTCTCCCATCGGTCCAGCGCGATGTTGCGCGTCAGTTTGCCGAGATAGCCGCGGAGCGATTCGGGCCGCGCGGGCGGAATCGAATTCCACGCGGCGAGCAGCGCGTCGCTCACGCATTCCTCGGCATCCTCGTCGGAGCCCGTGATATTCTTCGCGATGGCGCGGCAGTATCGCCCGCAGGCCGCCTCCGCCTCTCCGATCGCGTCCTCGTTCCGCGCGAGAAACATTGAAACGATCTCCCGCTCCTGCATCTCCATCCCTCCTTTCCAAATTGATCGGCAGCCCGGCACCCCGTCCGCGCCGTCACCCTGATACACGGATTTCCGCCGGGTTTATGACAGGGTTTCCGAAAAAACTTTCAAAAAAACAAAAACCGGCTGCGTGAGCCGATTTTCGGGGGAGTTTATTCCGTTTCCCTTCCGGAGGCCGCCTTTTCGCGGTCCAGCCGGGTGTTGCGGAAGTAGAGCGCGACGTCGATCGAGATCTCGATGAAGTTCAGCACATAGAAGAAAAAGCTGAGGAAGAAGAGGAAGCCCGAGGCGTCCATGCAGGTGAGCTGGATCAGCTTGCGGGCGATGCCGAACGCGTAGCCGATGAGGAGGAAGACCTCGAAGAACAGGCTCTTGCCCTTCGCCGTGCGGGAGATGTACGATTTGCGGATGGAGATCGGCCAGGAGAGGCCGAAGCAGAGAATGGTCAGGGCCTCAAAGAGGTCGGTGAGCTGGGAGAGATTCATGAAACGGCTCCTTTGCTTGTGTTTCCCTCATTATAGCATGCGTCCCTCCCGTTGTCAATCGACGGGAGGGACAGGAAAAACGTCTTTTTCGCGCGGTTTTTCGTTGTTTTTTGCGTCCGGCTCACGCGCGCAGGATCCGCAAGGCGTTGAGCACCGCGAGGAGCATCACGCCGACGTCGCCGAACACCGCGGCCCACATGCCGATCAGTCCCAGGGCGCCGAGGAGGATGAAGACGACCTTCACGGCGATCGCAAAGACGATGTTCTCCGTCACGATCCGCTTTGTCCGCTTCGAGACGCGGATGGCGTCGCACAGAGCCGACGGGCGGTCCTTCATCAGCACCACGTCCGCCGCCTCGATCGCCGCATCCGAGCCGAGGCCGCCCATCGCCGCCCCGACGTCCGCGCGGGCCAGAACGGGCGCGTCGTTGATGCCGTCGCCGACGAACACGGTCTTCTCCGCGTCCTCCATGTATTCCTCGAGGCAGGCGACCTTATCTCCCGGGAGCAGGCCGCTCTTCACGTCCCGCACCCCGAGCGTATCCGCCACCGCCTGCGCCGCCTCCGCGCGGTCCCCGGTGAGCATCGCGACGCGCTTCACGCCGAGGCTCTCGAGCTCCCGGAGCGCTTCGGCCGCGTCCTCCTTCACGGTGTCCTCGATCACGAGATACCCCATGTATTCTCCGTCCACAGCGGTGTGTACGACCGTTCCGCCGCCCGACGAGCGGACCGCGCGGATGCCGTGCTCCTCCATGAGGGCGGCGTTGCCGACGAGGATCCGCCGGCCCTGCCACACGGTCTCGACGCCCCGTCCGGCGATCTCGCGGGCTTCGGTCAGCTCATCCGCCGAGACCGGCTTGCCGTACGCGTCCGCGATCGAGCGCGCGATCGGATGGTTCGAGGCCGCCTCCGCGTGCGCCGCCCAGCTGAGGAGTCCTTCGCGCGAGCAGGGACCCGCGGGCGAGACCTGTGTCACGGAGAACGTCCCCTTCGTCAGGGTGCCCGTCTTGTCGAACACGACCGTGTCCGCGTCGGCGAGGGCTTCGAGATAGGCGCTGCCCTTCACGAGGACGCCCTTCTTCGACGCCGCGCCGATCCCGCCGAAGAACGTCAGCGGAATCGAGATCACGAGCGCGCAGGGGCAGGAGATCGCGAGCGTCACGCATCCGCGGCGGATCCATTCGGTCCACGTGCCGTGGAAGAGCAGCGGCGGCACGACGGCGAGCAGGACGGCGATGAGGCAGACGACGGGCGTATAGACCTTCGCGAATTTCGTGATGAAGTTCTCCGCCGGGGCCTTCTTCTCGGACGCCGACTGCATCAGCTCGAGGATCTTCGCGGCGGTCGACTCTCCGGCCTCCTTCTCGACCCGGATCGTGAGGACGCCGTTCTCCGCGATGCATCCCGAGAGGGCCGAATCGCCGGGGCGCCAGGTCCGCGGAACGGATTCGCCCGTGAGCGCGCGGGTGTCGACCGAGGAGGTGCCCTCGATGACCGTGCCGTCGAGCGGGACTCTCTCGCCCGGCTTGACGCGGATCGTCTCGCCGACCTCCACCTCGTCCGGGGAGACCGTCACCCATTCGCCCCCGCGGAGCACAACGGCGGAATCGGGCCGGATGTCCATGAGGGCGGTGATGGAATCGCGCGAGTGGTCGACGGCGAGATCCTGGAAGAATTCGCCGATCTGATAGAAGAGCATGACGGCGACGGCCTCCGGATATTCGCCGATCGCGAACGCGCCGAGGGTCGAGACGGTCATGAGAAAGCACTCATCGAAGAGCTCGCCGTGCGTGAGATTCCGGACGGCGGACCAGAGGACGTCATAGCCGAGGATGAGATAGGCCGACACATAGATCCCGAGGCGCGCGGCAAAGGGCATCTCGACGAAGCGCGGCAGGATCAGCCCGACGAGGAACACGACGGCCCCGACGACCAGCTTCGTCACCCGGAACGCGGCGCTCCCCTCTTCGTCCCCGTGGTGATGACCGTGCTCATGCTCATGTTCGTGACCGTGTTCGTGTTCATGATCGTGCTCGTGCGTGTGCGCCGCGGCAGCCTCGGGCTTTTTTCCGGTGATGTCGGTGACATGCACGTCGGGCTCATGCCGATGGACGATCTTCTCAATGGTCTCGAACAGTTCTTCCCCCTGCGCATCCGTTTCGACGGTCAGCGTCTGCCGCATGAGATTCACGGCGGCGCGCTCGACGGTCTCCAGCTCCCCCACTTCCCGCTCGATCTTCGCCGAGCAGTTCGGGCAGTCCAGCCCTTTCAGAAGGTAGGTCTTCTCCATACGCACCTCAAAAGATCAATATTTGCGCAAATATTCAACTATCGGGGAGAAAAATGAATGAAGAATCCCGGACGGCGAACGGAGCCCCCTGCCGCATCCTTCTTCCCTCCTGATTCTTCATTCCTCTCTCAGATGCTCGAATCCCACGTCCAGAATCGCCTTGACGTGGTCGTCGGCGAGGGAGTAGTAGACGATCTGACCCTCGCGGCGGAACTTCACGAGATTCGCGAGCCGCAGAGCCTTGAGCTGATGCGAGACCGCCGACTTCGTCACGCCGAGCAGCGCGGCGAGATCGCAGACGCACATCTCCCGCTGTTCGAGCGCATGCAGCATCTGCACCCGCGTCCCGTCGCCGAAGAACTTGAACAGGGACGCGAGGTCGTCGTATTCGTCGCGGTCCGACAGAAGGCTCTTCACCAGCCGCACCGTGTCCTCGTGGATCACTTCGCATTCGCAGGTCATTTTCTTTGCCATGGGTCTCTCCTCCGGCAAAGTTGAACGTTTGCTCAACAATGCCATTATAATCGATTTTGAAGCGTTTGTCAACGCCGTACAGTCAAAAGACAGTTGAATATTTCCGGGAGGGTATGTGCAAACTGCACAAAACCGTTCCCGATTCTCACTCAACTGTCCTCTTTCGCCCGCAGGATCGCGAGCATGGTCTCAAATCCCTCCGGCAGGGGCGACTCGAAGCGAAGGGCCTCCCCGGTCCGCGGATGCGTCAGCACGAGCGCGGCGGCGTGGAGCATCTGCCCGTCGATATGGGCCTGATGATGCCGCTCGAAGGGGGTGTGCCCGCCGCCGTAGAGGGTGTCCCCCATCAGCGGGTGCCCGATATACGCCATGTGCACGCGGATCTGATGCGTCCGTCCGGTCTCAAGCACCGCCCCGGCATAGGTGAACCCGGAGGACGGATACCGTTCGATCACCGACCAGTGCGTCACGGCCTCCCTTGCGCGGCGGTCCCCGTACTTCGTGCCGGGCCGGATCACCGCCATCTTCTTGCGCTCCGTCGGATGCCTGCCGATCGGCTCGTCGACCGTTCCCGCGTCCTCGCGCAGGCCGCCCGTCACGATCATCCGGTATTCGCGGTGCATCGCGTGGGTCCGCAGCTGCTCGGCGAGCGAGGCGTGGGCGGCGTCGTTCTTTGCCGCGCAGATCAGCCCCGAGGTGTCCCGGTCGATCCGGTGCACGATCCCCGGGCGGTTCACGCCGCCGATCCCGGAGAGCGAATCCCCGCAATGCCAGAGAAGCGCGTTCACAAGCGTCCCCGAGGCGTGTCCCGGCGCGGGATGCACGACCATGCCGACGGGCTTGTTCACGACGATGATGTCCCCGTCCTCGTAGACCACGTCGAGGGGAATGTTCTCGGGCTCGGCCTCCGCGTCCTCCGTCTCCGGAAAGACGATCTCGACGAGGGCGCCTGCCGCGAGCTTTTCGTTTTTCTTTGCCGCGCGTCCGCCGACCGTGACAAAGCCGTCCTCGATCAGCTTCTGGGCGCGTGCGCGGGAGATTCCGGCGTGCGAGGCGGCAAACGCGTCGAGACGGGCTCCGGCCTCCTCTTCCCCGCAGACGACGGCGAGCAGATCTTCAGCCTCGTCACGCATCGCCGTTCTCCGAGGGTTCCGCGTCCTCCTGTGCCGGCTCCTCCCCGTCCGCCGCGGCCTTTTTCTTCTTCCGGTCGCGGATCGTCTCGATCACGACGAGGAGCATGTAGAGGCCGCAGCCGACCGTGACGCAGCAGTCCGCGATGTTGAAGACGTAAAAATCAACGAAGCGGCAGTCGATGAAGTCGATCACGTAGCCGAGGCGCACCCGGTCGATCATGTTGCCGATGCCGCCCCCGACGATGAGGCCCGCCGCGAGCTGGACCCAGCGGCTCTCCGGCTTCTCCTTCGCGACAAGCAGCAAAATCGCCGCGATGCCGAGGACGGAGAGGATCATAAAGACCCAGCGGTGGTCCGCGAGCATCCCGAACGCCGCACCGCGGTTCTCAACGTAGGTGAGGTGGAGGATATCCGGAAGGAGGGGATAGGACTGCGTGTCAAGTCCGCGGAGGAATGCCCCGAGGAAGTGCTTCGAGACCTGATCCGCAATGACTGCGAGGACGGTCACAAGTATGGTAACGATCATGGATTTTCGTGCTTTCCTGTCCAATCAAGAGATGAGAATCATTCGTCGTCTTCGTCGTCCGTCCCGTCCGCTTCCGCGGGCTCGTCGCGGCGGAGGGAGGCGGTCAGGGCTTCGAAATCGACGTCCTTATAGGGCGGGCGGCTCGAATCCGGCTCCTCGAAATCGAGCAGATCGAGGGCGGAGCGTCCGCTCTCTTCCCGGGGCTTGTCGGCGAGGAGCGAACGGATGCTGTCCGCCAGCTCGTCCGCACGCTCGACGGCCTCTGCCCCGTCGTCCGGCGCGCCGGGTTCTTCGGGTTCTTCCGGTTCTTCCGGTTCTTCCGGTTCATCCGGTGCATCGGGCTTGTCCGGTTCTTCAGGCTTTTCGGATTCATCCGGTTCTACCGGTTCTTCCGGTTCGTTCGACGCGTCGAAGGTCTCCGGATCCTCGAAGGGGACCTCGGGTTCTTCGGGCTCGCCCGGCTCTTCCGGTTCATCCGGCTCGCCCGGTTCGTCCGGTTCATCCGGTTCGTCCGGTTCGTCGTCCGGGATCTCGACGATCAAATCCTTCATCGCCGCGACGGCCTGCTCGATCCCCGGGAACGCCCCTGCGACCTTTCCGAGCGCGTCCGCCGGATCCGCATCCGCTGCCGCGTCGGGATTATCCGCATCCGGAGCGCCGCTGCCGCTGCCGGACCGCAGGAGCGCGAGGAAGCCCTCGGTGTCCTTCGTGAAGTTCCGCGCCGCGCTGAGCTGAGCGTTCGCCATCGACTCCGCTGCGTTCCGGAAGGCCTCGACGTCCGCGAGGAACGACGTCACCGCCTGCTCGAGCCGTCTGGCCTTCGCCTCGGTCACGCGCGCCGTCTCCGCCGCTTCGCTCCGCAGGGCTTCGGCTTCTTCGCGCTGACGGACGGCCGCGGCTTTCTCCGCCGCGATCTCCTCCCATGCCTTCGCGCGGGCGGCGTCTGCGGCTTCCCTTGCGGAATCGGCCTCGCGGAGGAGGCTTTCGGCCTTGCGGCGCAGGATCAGGGCGTCGTCCTTCGTCTTGGCTGCCGCCGCGCTCGCCTGTTTCAGAATGCCCTGGGCCTCCTGCTGCGCCGCGACGCGGGAATCGGCGAGGATCGCGCCTGCCTGACGGTTCGCGTCCTCGAGGATCGAATCGGCGGCGTCGAGCGTCTCGGCGGCGTCGGCTTCCGCGGCGGCATACTCGTCGAGGCGTTTTTCGGCGTCGGCAAGCTGCTTCGACGTCTCCCACGACCGCTTTTCAAGCCGGCGGTATTCCCCGGTCACGGCCTCCAGGTATTTGTCCACTTCATCGACCGCGTAGCCTCTGAGTGCGCGTCCGAAGTCCTTCTTTCTGAAATCCTTTGGCATGGCAAAGCTCCTCCCGCATTCCCGATCCGTTTTCCGACAGGCTTACTTGAATTACAGGTATTTTCTGCACGCCATCCGCAGCCGCCCGCTCTTCGTGGAGCCGGTGACCGCGCCGACGACGAATTTTCCGTATCCGCGCACGGAGAGGATGTCCCCCTCCGCAAGTTCCTTCGAGACGTCGTCCGTGACGGCGTAGTTGAGCTCGCAGAGCCCGGCCCGCACCATCTCCGCCGCCGCCTCGCGCGATTTGCCGCACAGGGCCTTGACCACCCCGTCGAGACGCGGCGAGGACACGATCACCGGGATCTCCTCAAACCGCCTCGGCAGGACGAAATCCGGCGGGATGTCGACCTCCTCGCAGCGCACGCCGTCCCGCCCGATCTTCGAGAGCTCCGAGACAAGGAAGGGCGCGATGCGCTTCGAGACGAAGACCAGCGCCTCCGACGGCGAGAGGACCGCGATGTCCCCGATCACCGACCGATCGACCCCGAGGGAGAGGATCCCGCCCATGAAGTCGCGGTGCCCGAGCTCGCGGAAGCCGCTTCCCTTCACGGAGAGCGCGGTCACGGGGATCTCCTCGCGGATGTGCGGATTCTCCGTGAGATACGCGGTGAAGGCGTCCGTGCGCTCCTCGTCGAGCGGCATCCGGTGGGCGGGCGCGTCCGGGAGGGCGTACCATTCGGGCAAAAAAACCGTGACGCCACGTTCAGCGCCACGGCAGCCGCCCCAGAAAAAGCATCGGGACATGCCGCTTCCGATCCGGGCGTTGAGTTCGTTATAGATTTCCAGCTTTTCGGCGGGCGAGAGGAAGTCGGTCGACGCGATCTCGTATTCCGAGGCGCGCCAGAGCTCCATGGCCCGCGAGACGATCATGCTGTCGCTTTTCTTCATCGGATCCCCCTCACAAGAGCGCCGTCAGGACGGAGAGCAGGATGAACGTGATGAAGAACGACATATCCACCGGGAGTCCCTCGAACCATCCGAAACGGTCGCAGAGGGCCCGCACGGGCGCGATCACCGGCTCCGTCACCGTGTAGAGGAAGTTCTCCACGGGCGAATCCTCGTCCATCGGGATCCAGCTGACGATCGCCCGCGCCAGCATGAGGAGCTGGAAGGCATAGAGTAAAATCCGCAGCGTTGCGGACAGGACATACAGGATTGAGGTCAAATCATCCTCCGCAGAGTACACAAACAAGACCTGAAGACACCCGTCCTCAAGTACGATGTTTGTAGATTATTGCTCCGGCGTTGCCGTCGGCTCCCGGATCAGTTGAAATCGTTGAAGTCGCCTTCCGCGGGGGTCTCTTCCGGTTCCGGCTCGGTCTGCTTCGGGGTGGTGCGGATCTTCGCGTTCTCCACGTCCACGTTGGAGGGCGTGATGACGTACGCGTTGGTCGCGATGTTCTTGAGGTCGCCGCCGATGGAGTACGCGACGCCGGTGAGGAAGTCGATCAGACGGCGGGACGCTTCTTTGGTGGTCTTTTCAAGATTGAGGACGACCGTGCACTTGTTCAGAAGGTGGTTGGCGATCTGGGTGGCGGTGTCGCTGTCGTAGGTCTCCGGACGGACGACCTGCATCTTGATGTTG